>ASHK01000080.1 GCA_000695745.1 Vibrio madracius
ACCAAATTTTCGGTATCAACGCCTCTTATACTTGGAATCAAGACAATACCTTTGTTCCGATTTTTGATGAACAAGTCGACTATAAAACTCGTTCACTTAAAGTAGACACTGACATCGGTTATGCATTCGATGTAGGGCAAGCTTGGGTCAAGCCTTATGGAGTCGTTGGCCTCGCTTTCGTGAGCGATGAAGCGAACACTACAGATTCAGGAAAAATCTCCGGTAATGATACGAGTGTCTATTTAGGCATTGGCGTAAGAACACAATTGGATATGGGGCTATACGCCGATCTGCGTTACGACTTACCTACTTTTGATGACCTTGACGCAGACTACCTATCATTCACGGTCGGTTACAAATTCTAACCTATTAAATAACAGTCAGTTAAGCCACTTATCTCAAGCCAATGTGGTCTCACATTGGCTTTTGACGTACTTCTAACTTGGAGAGTGCTACCATTTCCATGCCATTCACAAAACAGAGTAACCCTGTGGCTAAAAACCGCTTTGCAAACCTCGACCTAAATCTTCTTCGCGTGTTCAAAGTACTCTACGAAGAGAAAAATATGCGCAAAGCGGCGCAAAGACTGTATGTCTCTCAACCGGCCGTCAGTCAGTCCCTGCAAAAACTTCGTCATCAATTCGATGACCCATTATTCGTTAAAGTGAAATCAGGTTTATCTCCAACGCCATTTTCTGAGCAGCTATCCAACTCGTTGCTGCCGCTACTTTACGATATTGAGAACATCGTCAATGACACTGATGTCTTTGACCCTACTCAGCTAGACCAAGACATTACGATTGCACTCTCCTCAAATTTTGTGTTCTCTATTTCCGGTGAGTTATACCGCTATTTTCGTGAACATGCTCCAGGCCTAAAAATCCATATCGCCTCATGGAATGATCAAACCGTACCGGCTATCGAGAAAGGAGAAATATTATTGGGTATTAATGCAGAGTTAACCGATAGCTACCCTTTTATGGAAAAAAGGACCATTGGGGATATTGATGCCTGCCTGCTAGTTAGAAAGGAGCACCCAATTACGAGACAAAAGGTCACGGTTGAATCTATGTCAAAGTATCCGTTAGCAAGGCTCATCGTTAGTAACTACAGCAAGTACACCAGTCCGACCGTTGAAATATTTAAACGGTTAGGGTATCCACTTGAAATAGGATTTAGTTCTGAATACCCAGTTGCTCTTATCGATGTTGTACAGCAATCAGACATGTTTATGGGAACAACAAATTGCTTCCCAATACATAATTACCCCAACTTGGTCATGTTAAGTCCTGACCAAGTGTTACCAGAAGCACAGTACCCTGCACTGTCCTATTTCCACACTCGCCACCAAAATAGTGCATTGATCAATTGGCTTAATGACTCAATTACCCAGATTTTTCAGCAGCGTAAGACTGAAAATGCCAATCACCACTTAGCATCGGTTAACAATTGGCAAGAAACAAGCTAACGCACTCTTCTATGTATTGTTTACGCTGTGCTTCGGTTTGCGTGCTATCTTCACCCAAAAATGCCCAATAGGTGGCTTTGCCGTGAAACATCAACAACAGCTGCATCGCCGCATTTTCCGAATGATTTGGGAGACAAATCGTGCCTTTTTCGTGGTGGCGTTGAAGGTAGTTAGCCAGAACATGTAGCGTCTTTTCGGGTCCAGACTTGAGATAAAGCGCAGAGATTTTAGGATGCGACTGGACCTGACCAACAGCATTTCGAAACGTTTGCAGTACTTGGTCCTCAAGATGCATGTTTTGAAAGCGTACGCCAAATTCCACCAACGTTGATTTAATCGGGCTCTCCAAGCTGAGCGTCGATTCATCGATCGCCCGCTGCTCACATCGATATTGAATGCAGGTTTCGAATAGCTGGTCTTTCGTTTTGAAATGAGAATAGACGGTTTGCTTTGAGACATCGGCCAGTTTGGCGATTTGATCCATACTCACCTTATAGCCGTGCTGACAAAACAGCTGACCCGCCGCTTTCAATATTTGCAGTCTCTTCTGCTCACTTTTGTGGATCATGCTCACAATACCGTTAGCAACCTTTTGAATAACCAATAATTAACACAATCAAACTAGACAGTCCAGTTTGATTGTGATTATTCTATGACCAATTAAGTGTGTTTTATAGGATGTTAATGATGCAAATAGGGCAATTAATCACAAAAGCATCAGCACTAACCCTTCTGATTTTGCTACAAGGTTGTCAAAAATCAGAACAACAAGAAGTGAAAGCCGTCGAACCTCTGACCGTTTCTACCACGAAAATTAGCTTAAGCCCTTCATACAAGGTTCAAAGAGAATATGTTGGTACGGTGAAATCCGGCCAACAAGCGAATCTTGGCTTTGAATTGTCGGGCAAAGTAGAGGCGTTATATGTCGATGTGGGTGATGTGGTAGAAAAAGGCGCACCACTGATTAAGCTTGATACCGACTTATTGGCTACCGAAGCAAACCAGCTAAAGGCGCAAAACAATGAAGTGCGCGCTCAGCTAAAGCTCGTTAAAGCCAACCTAAAACGTCAACAGTCTCTTAAATCGAAAGGCTTCAGCGCAGAAGCGGAAATCGACGCTCTCACAAGTCAAGAAGGGGTATTGCAAGCCAATCTTGTACGGTTGCAAGCAGCATGGAACGCAAATAAGCTCAAACAAGAAAAGTCGACGATACGTGCTCCCTATTCAGGCGTCATCGCTAAGCGACATGTCTCTCTTGGCGATGTTGTCAACGTTGGCACCCCCACCTTAGTATTGCTCGCTAGTGCCGGGAAAGAGGCCTTTATCGGTATACCATCTCAACAGCTTGAGCGCGTTACTCAATTGGCTTCTCCTCACGTACGGGTTTCCAATACTCATTATGACGTCACACTTCTCAATCCTGGAGCGATGGTCGATACTAAATCACGCAGTGTATCACTTCGTTATCAATTCCCTGAAAATGCGCCGGTTTTAGAGGGAGAGCTCGCCTATCTGGCATTCGAGCAAACGATGGATGAATCTGGCTACTGGGTGCCACTCACTGCTCTGATTGATGGTTTACGGGGAGTGTGGAATGTGTATGTCATTGGGACCGACAATAAGGTGGAACGCCGCAGTGTTAACGTATTATATGCCGATAGCGAGCGCGCCTTTATCAATGGCTCCCTTGCCAATGGCGAGTCCATTATTGCCAGCGGCTTACATCGTGTGGTTCCCGGACAACCTGTACTAACAAGCGCTCAATAGGTGGTGGTATGAAAGCCGTTCAAATCATCACCAACACTCGGTTACTCATTTTAATGACCGCCTTATTGATCGTAAGCGGGCTGGCGGCGTTTTCGTCGTTACCAAGAGCAGAAGATCCCATTATCAGCAATCGTTTTGCCAATGTAACGACGAGTTTTCCGGGCGCAAGTGCTGAGCGGGTCGAAACCTTGGTTACTGAAGTGGTTGAAAACAAACTGAGAGAGCTAAGTGAAGTTAAACTGTTAAGCTCAACATCCAGACCAGGCATCTCCATCGTCACGATTGAGCTAAAGGACGACATCACTGAGCCAGAGCCAGTCTGGTCTAAAGCAAGAGACAAGCTGTCTGACATTATCACTGTTTTACCAAAAGGTTCAGGTGCTCCTGATTTAGATAGTGACCATACCTACGCCTTTACCATCATTTCCGCTCTGACTTGGGATGGCCCTGGTGACATCGATATTCTGACATTAGGGCGCTATGCTAAAGAATTGGCGAAAAGGCTCCGAACCTTATCAGGTACTGAGTTTGTCGATGAATACGGAATGCCAAAGGAAGAGATGCAAGTTAACCTGCGTACCGCTGACACCGCGGCGTTTGGCCATTCTAGTATCAACATTGGTGATAGCCTAACCGGCGCAGACGCGAA
The DNA here is from genome assembly GCA_000695745.1 of Vibrio madracius. GTDB lineage: Bacteria > Pseudomonadota > Gammaproteobacteria > Enterobacterales > Vibrionaceae > Vibrio > Vibrio madracius. The sequence continues at coordinate 3,885 of ASHK01000080.1, forward strand.
AAACTCCGCAGGACAACTGGTCAGCGATTTTGCCCGCTTTGGTCTAGAAATTGAGTCAGAGCTGGATTCCATCGAACGTATCAAACAAGTGCCATTAATGGTTGACGATAATGGTCATATTATTCGATTGGAAGATATTGCCAGCGTCACTCGCCGCGCTAGGACACCTGAAAATGAAATGGCACTCATTGATGGTGAGCCCGGCGTTATTGTCGCAGCAAGGATGGCGCCTGAGCTAAGAGTTGATCAGTGGACGGCGAGAGCAATGGACGTCATTGATCGCTTCCAGCAAGAGCTGCCAAGTAACATCAAGGTTAATGTACTCTTTGATCAGCAAGGCTATACGACGACACGCTTAGTGGCGTTAGGGCAAAGCTTGCTTATCGGATTTAGCCTGATACTGATTGTACTGTTTGTAACACTAGGCGTGCGAGCGGCAGTTCTTGTGGCGATTGCTTTACCCTTAACATCAATGTTTACCCTATCATTGATGAAAATGACGGGCATCCCAATTAACCAAATGTCAGTCACCGGACTTATTGTTGCGCTGGGAATCATGGTGGATAACGCAGTGGTCATGGTGGACACTATCCAAAGTTATCGATTGAAAGGCAAGCTCGCCTTGAGGCAACCATCAATGCACTATCACATCTGTGGGTACCCTTACTAGGTTCAACACTCACCACCATTCTCGCCTTTGCACCTATTATTTTAATGCCCGGTGCTACCGGTGAGTTTGTCGGCGCCATTGCCATCACCGTCTCTTTTTCTCTGGTGGGCTCCTATATCCTCTCGCACACTGTCATTGCGGGATTCGCGACTATGTTATTACCTAGTCACACATCCGGAGACCATTGGTACAACACTGGGCTTCGCATTCCCGCTTTGACGAACGCTTTTGCCCATTCGGTAAAACTGGCGATCAAACATCCTACGATTTCTTTGTTGCTCGTTTTAGCCGTTCCTATCACTGGCTATTGGAGCATGTCTCAGCTGACCGAACAGTTTTTTCCCCCTTCGGACCGTGACATGTTTGAGGTACAAGTATTCTTGCCACCACAAGCCAGTATTTATGCGACTAAAGCATCGACAGCACGTGTCGATGACATTATTCGCTCCTATGACGGTGTAGAGCGCG
>ASHK01000081.1 GCA_000695745.1 Vibrio madracius
TTTCTTGGGCATGGGGAGCTAGGGTTATTCGGGCACAAACCTTATCGCTGCGAGAGAAAGAGTTTGTAAAAGCGGCTGAGGTACTTGGAGAATCACGACTACGCATCATTTTTGTTGAGCTGCTACCAAACCTAATCTCAATTGTGGGTGCAAGTTTTATCGGCTCAGTGTCTTACGCCATCTTGATGGAAGCCATTATCTCTTTCTTGGGAATGGGCGATCCCAATACCATCAGTTGGGGCATCATGCTTTACAACGTACAAACTTCCTCTGCCATGCTGATAGGCGCATGGTGGGAAATTCTAGCTCCATGTATCGCATTGACTCTTCTGGTCACAGGTCTAGCACTGCTTAACTTTGCCGTCGATGAAATTGCCAACCCACAGCTTCGTTCTCATAAAGGCCTTAAACGCTGGAAGAAACTAGCAGAACAAGACAAACAGGAACGCGAAGTACCCGTCGCGCCACAAAATGCACTTTGGAGCGGAGATCGTTAATCATGTCAGAACCACTAATTTCAGTCCGCAATTTGTGCGTAGATTACATCACTGAAGCAGGCGATGTTCGAGCGTGCAACAATGTAAGTTTCGATATCGGTAAAGGCGAAGTGTTTGGTCTTGCTGGAGAGTCTGGTTGCGGTAAGTCTACCGTTGCTTTCTCGCTCATGCGCTTACACAAGCCGCCTGCGTTTATCTCAGGTGGTGAGGTCATCTTCAATGGCGAAGATATCCTTCAATACAGTGATAATAAGATGCAAAGCTTCCGTTGGAGCCAAATGTCTATGGTGTTCCAAAGCGCCATGAACGCTTTGAACCCCGTCCTAACCATGGAAGAGCAGTTTTGTGACGTTATTATGCGCCACACTAATATGACTCGTGAACAAGCTGTAAGACGTGCGCAAGGCTTATTGGAGATTGTTGATATTCATCCAAGTCGTCTTAACGACTACCCGCATCAGTTTTCTGGTGGTATGCGCCAGCGCTTAGTGATTGCCATTGCTCTCGCCCTCAACCCGAAAATGATCATCATGGATGAGCCAACCACGGCGCTTGATGTGGTTGTACAGCGTGAGATTTTGCAAAAGATCTATGCGCTCAAAGAGGAGTTTGGATTTTCGATCTTATTCATCACTCACGATATTTCGCTTATGGTGGAGTTCTCCGATCGTATTGGGATCATGTATTCCGGTGAGCTTATTGAAGTCGCCCTTCACAACAGATCTTAGATTCGCCTTATCACCCATACACAAAAGGGCTGGGAAGTTCATTCCCGCCTTTAACAGGTCCAAAAACCAAGCTAACGGGCATTCCAGGTAATCCACTCAACCTATTGGAAATTCCACAAGGTTGTCGTTTCCAAGCCCGATGTGATCGTGTTCATGAAGCGTGTACTCGTATACCGACCAAGTTACGCCAAATTGAACCGAACCGTTTTTCTAACTGCCACTTATATGGCGACACCATCGCTATATCGCAAGAGTTGTCATAAGCAACCAGCAACGAACTGAGCAAGTTATACAAGGAATTTCTGGAGAAACATTATGAGCAACTATGGTGAACTACTGATTGAAGGCAACAACGTTATCAAAGATTTCGCAATCAACAGTAATACGCTAAAACAACCCATGATGCGTGCTATCAACGACGTCTCATTCAAAATGTACAAAAGTCGCGGTCTTGCGGTAGTTGGTGAGTCAGGCTCTGGCAAATCAACAACGGCAAAAATGATCGCCAAAATGTATGCCCCAAGTGGTGGTGAAATTAAATATCGCGGCCGTGATATTCAAGAGATCAAAGCGCGTAGCGAGTTAATGAAGTACCGCGAAGGCGTGCAGATGGTATGGCAAGATCCGTTTGGTTCATTAAACCCCACACACACGATCTTTCATCATATTGCGCGTCCACTGCTGATCCATAACAAGGTGTCGAAAAGCAATAAAAAAGAGCTAGAAGAGCGAGTGTACGATCTGCTCGATCAAGTAGGCTTGATCCCACCTAAAGAAACCGCAGCCAAATACCCTCACCAGCTTTCAGGTGGTCAAAGGCAGCGTGTCAACTTAGCGAGAAATATTGCGGTTGGAGCCGAAGTTGTCCTCGCTGATGAGCCCACCTCTATGCTCGATGTCTCGA
>ASHK01000082.1 GCA_000695745.1 Vibrio madracius
ATAGAGACGTTATCGTTATTAGAACCAGAGAAAGTTCAGCAGTTAAGGTCGGCATACTGCTTCTTGCGTCGCTTAGAGAACTTATTGCAAGCCATGGCGGATAAGCAGACTCAAACGTTACCAGATAAGCCGAGTGATCAACTTAAATTGGCTTGTGCGATGCGATTTAACTCTTGGGCTGAGATGATTCAAGCCACAGAACAACATATGTTGAATGTTCATCAAGCCTTTGCAAGTTTGATCGGAGAGGACGATGAAGAGGACGAAGCCGATCCTATCGCTAAGCATTTCCATGAACTTTGGGATATGGCGGATCGATCCGAGGTCATTGAACACGTGTTAGAACACGATCTGCATGTGGAGAATCCAGCCGACAAACAGCGAACGATTCAGCAGTTTAAAGCAGATCTGGCGAAGAAAACCTTGGGTCCTCGTGGGCGAGAAGTACTCAATCGACTCATGCCAAAGGTCTTTAGTGCCATCTATGCTCACAAGGATGCCGAGTTTGGTTTATCGCGAGTGCTGCATGTATTACATCGCATTGTAACTCGAACCACTTACCTTGAACTGTTGGATGAGCACCCGGCTGCACTCGTGCAGTTAGTTAGGCTTTGTACGGCAAGCCCGATGATCTCGGAACAGCTTGGGCGTTATCCAATCTTGCTTGATGAACTGCTTGATCCGGCCCACCTCTATAACCCGATTCCGCTAGAGTCATATAAAACCGAGTTGCGTGATTATCTGGCTCGCATTCCAGAAGAGGACATGGAGCAGCAGATGGAGGCGCTACGTCAGTTTAAGCAGACCTGTATTCTCAGAATAGCAGCGGCTGATATTGCAGGCGTATTGCCGGTTATGAAAGTAAGCGATCATTTAACCTACTTAGCTGAAGCCATTGTGGAAGCGGGTATCAATCAAGCTTGGCAACAGATGGTGGCTAAATATGGTGAACCAACACATTTGAAAGATCGTGCCAGCAAAGGTTTTGCGGTCATTGGCTACGGTAAAGTCGGCGGCTGGGAGTTGGGCTATAATTCCGACTTGGATATTGTGTTTATGCATGATTGCCCGGTGAGTGCGTATACCGATGGCAAAAAAGAGATAGACGGTCGTCAGTTCTATCTTCGTTTAGCGCAGCGCATTATCCATATATTTTCAACCAGAACAGCGTCAGGCATTCTCTATGAAGTGGACACCAGATTGCGTCCGTCTGGCGCATCAGGATTACTAGTGAGCCCAACCGATGCGTTTGATGAATATCAGCACAATGATGCTTGGACATGGGAGCATCAAGCGTTAGTAAGAGCGCGCATGATTTATGGTGACACGCCGTTACAGCAAGCCTTTGAAAATACTCGCAACGACGTACTTCGTCAGGCGCGTGATGCCGAGACCTTAAAGCAACAAGTGGTTGAGATGCGTGAAAAAATGCGTGACCATTTGGGCGGTAAAAAAGCCGGCCGCTTTATGTTGAAACAAGATGCTGGCGGAATTACTGATATTGAGTTTTTAGCGCAGTATTTGGTGCTGCAATACAGCCATGACAAGCCAAAACTGACGCGTTGGTCGGATAATGTGCGCATCTTTGAGTCAATGATGTCACAGGGTGTGATGGAAGAAGAGCAGGTGATGGCACTCACTCACGCCTACACTACATTGCGCGATGAAATTCACCATCGTAATCTGCTTAATTTAGAGGCGGATGTGGATGAGAGTAAGTTCCCCCAAGAGAAAGCCATCGTTGTTAAAGCGTGGGACCAGTGGCTGGGGTAATTCTTGCTTCAGCTTGGTATTGAAACGAAGAGTTGTGCTACTATCCATTCAATAGCTTAGCCAAAAGATTTAAGACAAGAGGGCACAATCACGCCCTCTTACATCATATTGGAGTACAGAAATGAAACCCATCCTACCGAATTACAGTGACTCTGGCGTCTTGATTGTCGGTGACCTTATGTTAGACCGCTACTGGTATGGTCCGACCGGGCGTATTTCTCCAGAAGCGCCAGTGCCTGTAGTAAAAGTAGAAAACAATGAAGAACGTCCTGGTGGTGCTGCCAACGTAGCGATGAATATCGCCTCTCTAGGCGGTCACGCACATACGATTGGATTGGTTGGTATGGATGAGCCAGCAAAAGTGCTGACTGAAACCCTGACTTCGTTAAAGGTAACTTGTGACTTTGTTGCGTTACCTAATTATCCAACGATTACCAAGCTTCGAGTTCTAAGCCGAGGTCAGCAATTGATCCGCTTAGATTTTGAAGACAAATTTGAGAATACCGATCCTGAGTTGATTCTGGCTAAGATGGAGCAAGCTTTACCACATGTGAAATCTGTGGTGCTTTCTGATTATGCGAAAGGTGCATTAGAGCATGTACAAGCCTATATTCAGAAAGCGAAATCAGCAGGAGTACCAGTATTTATCGACCCGAAAGGGGCTGATTTTGAACGTTATCGTGGCGCCACTCTGCTGACGCCAAATATGGCTGAGTTTGAGCATGTTGTTGGCAAAGTAAAAAGCGAGCAGGATCTTATCGACAAGGGCAATGCACTCATCAAAGAGTTCGACTTTGAAGCACTACTGGTGACTCGCAGTGAACATGGTATGACCTTGCTTCGTAAAGACCAAGACCCATTCCATTTACCAACTCAAGCGAAAGAAGTGTATGACGTAACGGGTGCAGGCGATACGGTTATTTCTGTATTAGCGGCATCAGTAGCAGCGGGCAAGCCGCTTGACGAGGCTTGTGCTTTGGCTAACGCTGCGGCGGGTGTAGTTGTTGGTAAGCTTGGTACGTCCACACTATCAACTATTGAGCTTGCTGAAGCTATTCATGGCAGTCAAGACACTGATTTTGGCGTGATCAGTGAAGCGGCTTTGATTGAAGCAGTAGCGAAAGCTCGTTCTAAAGGTGAAACCGTGGTGATGACGAATGGTTGCTTTGACATTCTTCACGCAGGACATGTGTCTTATCTAAACCACGCTGCTGAGCTTGGCGATCGCCTAATTGTTGCTGTGAACACAGACGAATCTGTACGAGCGCTTAAAGGCCCAGGTCGTCCAGTGAACCCAACCGATCGTCGCATGGCCGTACTTGCTGGACTAGGGGCTGTGGATTGGGTGGTACCATTCTCAGAAGAAACGCCACAACGCTTGATCTCGGAAGTGCTACCAAGTCTGCTGGTGAAAGGTGGTGACTACAAACCAGAAGAGATTGCTGGTGGTAAAGAAGTCATCGCTGCTGGTGGTGAAGTAAAAGTACTGAACTTTGAAGATGGTTGCTCAACGACTGAGATCATTGAGGCTATCAAAGGTGGCCGAGGTTAGTTCTTCCGTGCCCATAAACTAATAAAAAGGGACGCGTTAGCGTCCCTTTTTGATGTCAGTTAGCGATTATTTCGCTTTCTTCAGGCCTGCATTGATATCAACGATATCTTGCTCGCTCAGCGTACCTACCGACTGGCGCAGGTTCAGAATACTAATGATGTAATCGTAGCGCGAATCTGAAAGATTGCTTTCAGCATTGTACAGAGCTTGAGTGGCTTCTAACACGTCCACAATCGTACGAGTACCCACATCAAAACCAGCTTTGGTCGCTTCTAGTGCCGACTCAGCAGAAATAACGGTTTGTTCGTAAGCACGAATCGCACCAATCGAAGAGTTGATGTTGTTGTTGTTCGCACGAACGTTCTTCACAACTGAGCGGTATGTTTGCTCTAGCTGTTCACTAGCTTCAACGTACGCGAACTCAGCTTGTTTGGTTTGCGAGGTAATGTTACCACCCGTGTATAAAGGTACTGATAGGTTGATACCTGCATTGAAAGCGTTACTTCCATCAAACTGGCTAGCTACGTTGTTACTGTTACGTTCGTTGCCGTAGTTGTAACCACCATCCAATGTTAGTTTTGGAAGGTGACCTGAACTTGCTAATGTTATGTTATCTTTAGCAATATCTTGACCGATACGTGCAGAAAGCAAATCTAGGTTTTTATTTTGTGCTTCTTCGAGGAAGAACGCGACTGACTGCTCTGGACGTGCCGCTGAGAAGCGGTCAGTATCAAGGATATCGATATTCTTGTGTTCTTGACCCGTTATTTCACGAAGCGCTTCATATTGGTTCAGTAAGTTGTTTTCTGCAACAACTTCATCAGCTAAGACGCGGTCATATTGAGCTTGTGCATCATGAACGTCAGTAATGGCTGATAGACCTACTTCAAAGCGTTGCTTGGTTTGCTCTAATTGGCGAGCTACCGCAGCTTTGTTTGCGCGTACCGATTCAAGGTTATCTTTTGAACGTAGTACTTCGAAGTAAGCTTGAGCAGTGCGTAGGATTAGGTCTTGTTGCGCTGCAGCGTATTGTGAATCCGCTTGACGAGCTGTTTTCTCGGCGCTATCCAGTGTTATCCAACTAGTACGGTTATAAAGCTCTTGTGAAAACCCAACACCAGCACTCAGTTTGTCACTATCGGCAGTATCGATATCGCTTCTCACTGCGTTATAGCCAGCCGTTAAGTTAATTTGTGGCAATAGAGTTGCACGAGCAGAGTTAATGGCTTCAAATGCACGATCGCGTTGTGCCGCAGCTCTTAGAAGCTGAGGATCGTTCTGTTTAGCTTGATCGTAGATTTCCGTTAGGGAGTCGGCCCATGCCGCTGCACTTACGCTTCCTAATGCAGCTGTGATAAATAATGGAAGCAGTTTTTTCATCTGTCCTAATCCTGCCTGATAATACTGATAAGGGTATGATTCACAGTTTAACTTAAAATGACCGTAATTCACTCGAAACTTTGCACTTTTTTACGCAAGCTCACCTAAAATTGCGACAAATAATTAACCAAAATCAAATTTTATTTGAATTATTGCGTAAAAAGTTGAACCTTGTCGTTGGTAGAACCCCCTTTCCTTGAGTAGACTATAAGATTAACTCTAACCAGAGGTCAGTTATGAAAGACTCTTTACAACAGCATGATAAATTTACGTCTGATGATGTAGAAATAATGTCAAAACAAACGGTGTTCAAAGGTTCTTCGAAATGGTTCTCTATCGCTTCAAGCATAGACTGTTTGAAGGTGGTTGGAGTTCCGTAATTGACAGAGAAATGTTAGTTCGCGGTGGGGCGGCAGCTATGTTGCCCTATGATCCGGTTCGTGACGAAGTCGTACTTATTGAGCAAATTCGCGTGGGTGCGTTGGAACATGAGTCCCCGTGGCAAGTGGAAATTGTGGCAGGCATCGTCGACAAAGATGAAACGATCGAAGAGTTAGTTCGCCGTGAGTCTGTAGAAGAAGCGGGAGTGGATGTGAAGGCATTAGTGCCCATTACTCGTTACTATCCATCTTCTGGTGGATGCTCTGAACGAATCTCAGTATTTGTGGGCCATGTAGATGCTTCACTAGCGAGTGGCGTTCATGGTCTAGAAACCGAGGGAGAGGATATTCGAGTGCGGGTAGTGTCTCGTGAAACGGCGTATCAAATGATAGAAAGTGGAGAAATCGAAAACGGAGCTTCTATCATTGCATTGCAATGGCTCGAGCTTAATTACCGCAAGTTACAGGCAAATTGGTAGGAATTTTCTATGGTAGGCGTTGTCGATAGTAATACGTATCACGTTGATCTTGCAGAGCTAATGCGGATCTATGAAACGAATTACGCGAAATTGAATCGTTTGATTCCAACAACACCGACAGTTGGAGACGTGCGTTGTTACCAAGCGGCGAATTTGACGTATCAACTGGAAGTACTAGAAGTGACCAAGTACACAACATTGGTCGAAATCTGCCAAGATGATGAGCTTCCTGTTTTTCCATTGCCTAAAATGACGGTACGACTTTACCACGATG
>ASHK01000083.1 GCA_000695745.1 Vibrio madracius
CTTGCCGCGCAGTATCAAAGCATCGCTGAAAATGGCATGCACCTAATTTCTGCCAACAAGGTGGCAGGTTCTGCGCCTAGTGTGAGCTACCACGCTGTACAAGATGCGTTCTCGAAAACGGGACGTCACTGGTTGTATAATGCCACGGTAGGTGCAGGGTTGCCGATTAACCATACGGTGCGTGATTTGCGTGAAAGTGGGGATGATATTGTGGCGTTGTCCGGTATCTTTTCGGGGACGCTATCTTGGCTGTTCCAGCAATTTGATGGCAGTGTGCCATTTAGTGAGCTGGTGGACTTAGCTTGGCAACAAGGCTTGACGGAACCAGACCCTCGTGCCGATCTGGATGGCTCTGATGTGATGCGCAAGCTGGTTATTCTTGCCCGCGAATCTGGGTTAGATATTGAGCCTGATGCGGTAGCGGTAGAGTCACTGGTGCCTGAAGAGCTCAAAGAACTCTCTCTGGATGGCTTTTTTGAAAAGGCGGAACTACTGAGTGAAATCTTGCAAGAACGTCTTGAGAAGGCCCAGCGTGAAGATAAAGTACTCCGTTATGTAGCGCGTTTAGATCGTCAAGGAAAAGCTCGTGTGGGCATTGAGGCGCTGTCTCAGGAGCACGCTCTGGCCAACTTACTGCCTTGTGACAATATCTTCGCTATCGAAAGTAAATGGTACAAAGATAACCCACTTGTGATTCGTGGCCCAGGCGCTGGGCGTGAAGTCACCGCTGGTGCGATTCAGTCAGATTTGAATTTAATGTCGAGTTTCTTTTAGCGGACACTAGGTTGTTGGTTTTGAATTCCTTTTATCTCTATCTCTAGGTTGGCGATATTGAACAGACCCCTAATCGTTGGATACCAATGATTGGGGGTTTTTTATTTGTCGCTTTTTCTTTAGGTTCCTTTTGCCCAGTCTGCGTCATCTTCACGAAAGTGAAGACCTCTGA
>ASHK01000084.1 GCA_000695745.1 Vibrio madracius
AGGCAGAACGTGAAAATATGGTCAAACGTCTTGATGAGTTTCTCACCTCAATGAATACGGGATTATCGTTTCGAAGAGATGAAGAATCAGGCGCGACATCATTACTGTTTATGCGAAAGACAGCGGTGAGATCATTCGTCAATTTCCAGATCAAGAGCTTCTCGACGTACTCAAGCGTGTTGAAAAACATGGCGCACTCAGCATTGACATGTTGGTGTAGTCGCATCACTAAGATGCAATAGTATTAAATTCGAAGTGGTTTGGTGAATATGGGCCCGATAGGGATGTCTTCAGGCATGGATATCAATTCCATGGTGAGCAAAATAGTCGATGCTGAGCGGATTCCGAAACAGCAACGTCTCGACTATGAGCGTAGCAAAATTGATACCGGTATCAGTGCCTATGGACGACTCAAAGAGTCACTAGATACGATGAAAAACCTCATGACAAGCTTTCGTCAGGAAGAGGCGTTTGCGCTAAGAAGCGTCAATACCTCTGAAGAAAGTGTTGTCACGGCAACAGCAACCACTGGTGCTATTGCTGGCAAATACGCTGTCGATGTTTTGCAGCTTGCTCAAAGTCATAAAATTGCTTCGGATGCGATTCCAGAAGAGACAAAATTTGGCCCAGGTAAGCTGCAAATTTCAATGGGTGACGACAGCTTTGATATTTCCCTTCGCAGTAACTCTCGTTTGACGGATGTCGTTCGTGCTATTAACGGTGCGAGTGATAACCCCGGCGTGCGCGCGTCTATCGTCAAAGATATCAACGGTCCTAGGCTTATTGTTGCCGCTAACCAATCAGGGGCAGATCATGCCTTGTCTATCGATGTAGACGCAGAGCTGGGCAACGACCTTTATCGATTCGAATACAAAACTATCGAGCAGCGAGTTAAGGCGTTGGAGCAAGCTCAGGCTGATGCTTTAGCGTTATTGGATGTTCCATCGCCTGAGGAAGATGAAGCTAGAAAAGCAGACGAGGTGAACGACACCACTGCTAATGAGCCTTTGACCGAGGAAAGCGGTAAAGAGGAACAAAGCGCAGAACCTGTCGTACCAGAGGCAACATCTGGCCGCCCAGAAGATACCATTCCTGGTTGGACAGAAACTGCATCAGGAACCTTGATGGATTCTTATCAAGCGCCAGAACCGGAGCTTGACCAAAAAGCATTAGAGAAATCCGGTGAAGTTCCAGGTTGGAGTAATACCGCCTCAGGCACACTAACGGACTCTTATGTAACACCAAGTGAAGCACAAGCTCAATTAGAGAAAGAATTGGCAGACGAGAAGGCGGCCATCGCTCAAGCCGTTGCCGATGGTGATATGACTGAAGAGCAAGCGAAACAATTAGAGCGTGCCAAGCTATCGCCTCAAGAGCGTGAACGATTAGAAAAAGTAGAATCTATCCAAGCGGAGCTTGCCGAAGCGCAGCGATCGCTGCAAATCTACAATGGCATGTCACAAGTTCAAGCAGCGCAAGATTCAAAAGTCATTCTTGACGGTATCGCTGAGCTCTCAAGTCACAACAACATCATTGAAGGCGCGATTGAAGGCGTTGATTTAACGCTAAAAGGAACGACTAAGCAAGGTGATCGCCCGGCTGAAATTGGCGTGGAATATGACCGCGCCAGCGTGCGTGCTGACATCGAGCAATTTGTTGCCGCCTACAACCAGTTTTATCAAGTGTCTAAAGAGCTTTCTAGCGCAGACCCAGCGACGGGACAAACGGGTCCGTTAGCCGGTGACAGTGTGGTGAGAAGTGCAGACTCACGTTTAAAAAGCGTTTTCTCATCGGTGGTGGAGGGTGCTCCCGAAGGACTAGAGACGCTGACCGAGTTCGGTGTTACTACCACACGCCAAGGTAACCTTGAAATCAACTATCAAATGCTTGATAAGCAGTTGAATAATAACTTCAACAAGTTGGGAGAATTCTTTGGTGGTAATAACGGATTCGCTAAACGGGTTGAAGATGCGATTCATAGTATGACTGGGGCTACAGGGACGATTCGTACTCGAGAGCAAAGTTTAGTGGAACAAAACTACCGGCTGAATGATCAGCAGGTTAACCTTGATCGACGTATGGACAGCCTACAGAAGCGAACGCACGATAAATTCGCTGCTATGCAAGATGCGACGGGCAAAATGCAATCGCAGTTGGCCGGCATGATGAGCGCTATGGGTGGCTAAGCGGATGTCGAATACAGGGCCTACTAATTGAGCATATTCAAACAATTAGGTGATTTGGATCACCGTTTACAGTCTGTTTTGGAAAATGACGAGCTGAATACTGAAGAAATTCACCGTCTGGTCGATAAAAGAGAACAGATGATCACTATGTTAATAGCCTTTTGCCAAAGGAATCCAAGCCTAAGGCACAGTGATGAGTGGCGGCAAGTGGAACAGTCGACGCGTCGAATTGCGACCCGAGATGCAAACTAAAACAGATCAATTGGGACTGGAACTTAGAAAGTACCGACATGGTAGAAAGTCCCTACAGCAGTACCAAAAATTTATTTGAGAGGATAGTGATGCGTGGTTCATTACAAGCATATAAGAAAGTATCGGTAGACAGCCAATTGAGTGCTGCGTCACCGCACAAAGTTATCCAGATGCTAATGGGTGGTGCGATAGAGCGACTGATTCAAGCTAAAGCCGCAATGGAGCAGGGCAATATTCCAGTAAAAGGTGAGCGTATCGGTAAAGCGTTAGATATTATCATTGCACTACGCAGTTGCCTGTCTATGGATGATGGTGGTGACATCGCGAAGAACCTTGATCAGCTTTACGAGTTTATGATTGGTCAAATCACGACAGCCAACCACGAAAACAACCCGAAACCGATTGATGATGTGATAGAGATCATACGAGAGATAAAATCTGCATGGGATCAAATTCCGAGTGATTACCATAACTTAACAGCACAAGAAGTTGGAATCTAAGCGGAATTAATCTATTAAAGTCAACGTGACAAAGTTGCTATATTAGAATAATGTCAATAGAATAGACGTCATTCCTAGCCTAATGGCGTTTTACACCTAACTACTTGCACTGTAAGTCACTTATTAACGTTATGAGCATTTTGTTGTGCTGTCGTAAAATTGGCAGGTGACAAAAAAATGACGGTTCTGTAGTTAGTTTTGATCAAGGCATAATTTCTGACTCATGCAAGGCTT
>ASHK01000085.1 GCA_000695745.1 Vibrio madracius
GCATGATATCAGGGGAGAGGTTCGCTATTAAGTTGCGTAAGGTTGCGGAGTCTGTGGTCAGAGGGCTTAAGGTATAGGCATCGCCCGCATACGCGACCAGTCCAGTTTGTCCGTCGGCAAGTAGCGGTAGTAAATCCTGAGCTTTATATTTTATTTGAGCTAAACGATTAGGCTTTATGTCATTAGCATAGACGGAACGAGACATATCCAATACCAAAACCCGTGCGTCTGACGATTGAAGGGCTGGTCGGGTTTGAGTCTCGAAACTAGGCCCTGCGATAGCCGTTATCAAGATGAAACAAAGCAGCACGAACAGCCATGAGGACGACTTGCGTGTTTTTGCCTGTAGGTGCATCGCTTTTGCGAGGTGGCTGGCAATAATTGGCGAGCTTGATTGACGGTTGAATTTTATTCCCGCAACGACAGCAATAGGTAACAGTAACCAAAAGGCCTGCGGATAGAGGAACTCAAAACTCATCGCTTTCTCTCCTTAACACCACGATCAACATAACGAGTAACAGGCTTAATGTTGCAGGGAGCATAAACCACTCGGTTTGAGGCCGCCAAGACTGAGTGGCTTGTTGAACCGGTTGCAATGCGTTGATTGTGTCGTAAATGGTCGCAAGTTCACTCGCGTTGCGAGCCCTGAAATACTGACCGCCGGTCATATTGGCGATTTTGATCAATGTTTTTTCGTCCAGATCTTCAGCGGTATTTACCGTTCGAGTCATAAAAAAATCTTGAACTTGCATTTCGCCAGCACCAACCCCGACGGTATAAATAATCGTCCCATATTTCTTTGCTATTTCTGCGGCTTGAATTGGGTCAAGAACGCCAGCGTTATTACTACCGTCGCTAAGCAAAATCATCACCCTTTGAGGCGCTTTGCTGTCGACAAAAGTTTTTGTCGCCAAACCAATACCGTCACCGATGGCGGTTTGCGTACCAATGAGTTTTAGGACGGTTTGATTCAATTGAGCTTTGACCGTTTCTCTATCAAAGGTCAACGGTGTCTGCAAATAAGCATGATCGGCAAAATAAACCAGACCAACGCGATCGCCTTTGCGCCGGTCGACGAAATCAGACACCACATGCTTAACAGCGCTAAGCCGGTCAATATAGTCATTGTTGTAGGCCATATCTTGCTGACTCATAGAGTAAGAGAGGTCAATGACCAGCATCATGTCTCTATGCTTAGGCTGAATTTCAATCGGTTCTCCATACCAAACGGGTCTAGCCGCAGCACAGATTAAGCTAACCCAAGCCAAAATGGCGATGAGCTTGATGAACAGCTCTTTCTTTCTACTGGCTGCAGGGAGTCCAGAAAGGTGGGGTAGAGTGACCGCAGCGTGACGGCGCTTAGCCTTGAGTAACAGGTAAGCGATATAAGGTAAAGGTAACAGCAAAAATAGCCACCACCATTCAAACGTAAACGCACTCATGATTCCGCCTTCTCATTTCGGTATTGTTTCTTTGGCGGTAAGGCGTGGTGAATCCAAAAGGCACAGTCTGCAACTAAATCGTGATAGTCGTCTTCGGAAACATCAATGTTAGTATACAGTGCGTTTTGCCACGCCATCTCTTTAGGTAAGAATCTCGGAGATGTGAGCTGAGAATCTAAAAAGCGCCACCATGATGTCCCTGTAAGGTGTGCTACTTCTTTACGTGGGTAATAGCTGAGCACCGCTTGACGTAGGATCTCGTTGGCAATAGAAGGCGTCAGTGTTTCGGTATTACTTTTTAGCATTTTTAGCGCTGCTGCTTTTGGACGCTGACGTTGTCGCGTCTTAACGACATAGACAACGACTAAAATAATGGAAAGTAAAATCATGCATATGATAACCCAGTATCCCCAAGGGAGAGGCCACGCGGCAGGCTCGGCGGGTAAATGTAAGGGCTTTAACGGTAAAGTTTGAGGCTGACTTAGCTGACTCATAATTCACTACTTAAGATTCGACATAAATAACTGTTGTAGAAGAGGCGTACCACTCGATACTTGAGATAACGCAATCCCATATTGGCTTAGTTTTGTGGTAAGCAGAGATTGCTGATGTCTAAACATGGAGCCAATGGCTTTTTTTGCCTCTTTGTCTGAAAAGTTGATGGATAAAAGCTCATTTCTCCCCATCACACTTTGAATTCCTTGTGCTTTTGTTACGCCAAGTTCAATTGGATCGTAGACTTGGATAGCGCGGACTCGATTATGTCTAGCTAACTTAGTGATAGCGTTGATATCCTTATCCGAAATAGAAGAGAAGTCACTTAACAAGATAACTTCACTCCCTTTATTACACAGGTTAGACAGAATCTTATAAGGGTCTTTGCTTAGTTCCGAACGGCTGAAAGACTGCTCGCCAGAGCGCATAGTGTCGCTAGGGTACAAACCTTTGTTGTGAGCTTCCACAAGGCGATTCAGCATTTGATAAAGCGACGCCTTAGAGTTCGATGGGCGAATTTCTATCACACCATCATGGCTACGAATCACGGCACCAACACGATCTTTACTATTAATGGCTACCCAGCTTAACAAGCTTGTTAAATGGCAGAGCTGGACGGATTTAAGGAGTAATTGCGTTCCTGTGTACATGCTAGACGTCAGATCAATAAACAGTACGACAGGTCGCTCACGTTCCTCGGTAAACAATTTCGTGTGCACTTTTCCAGTACGAGCCGTGACTCGCCAATCAATTTGACGAACATCGTCACCTGGCTGATATTGACGAACCTCGGAGAATGTCATTCCCCGTCCTTTTCGTGGACTGGTATGCTGGCCATTTAGTTGCGACCAGAGGCTTTTTGCAGGAGGTTGCCAACGTTTACCATGGGTTTGATAAAAACAGAGTTCCGGTAATGAGACGAAAGCGCCGTTACATTGAGTGGGAAGGTCACCCTTTGCAATGGCGTCCTCTAGTATGCGATCGTTTACTGTATTTTTTCGAAACCGATTAGCGAAGTTAAATTTCGCAAACATACGTTAATCCACCTATGCTGAAGCGACTGTTTTCAATAATTCGTCAATAATTTTATTGCCATTGATCCCTTCTGCTTGAGCTTGGTAAGAGAGTAAAAGACGGTGGCGAAGTACTGGGTAAATCACTTCATGAACATCTTCTGGGCTGACAAAATCACGTCCAGATAACCAGGCGTGAGCTCGCGCAGCTCTATCTAGAGCTATTGTCGCTCGTGGGCTGACACCCATTTCTATCCAGTTGGCGAGGTCGTCACTATAGGTATTTGGAGAGCGTGTCGCCATAATTAGGCGGACAATATACTTCTCTATCGATTCCGCCATATGAATGGAGAGTACTTGGCGTCGGGCTTCAAAAATCTCTCGTTGAGAAATTCGACTGTCGAAGTGGTGGGTTTCACCCAGCGCCTCTCCACGATTAAGTCGTAAGATAGCCAGTTCGCTCTCAGCATCTGGATAGTTAACTTCTAGATGAAGTAAAAAACGGTCCAGTTGAGCTTCTGGTAAGGGATAAGTCCCTTCTTGCTCAATCGGGTTTTGCGTCGCCATCACCAGAAACAGCTCCGGTAGTGGTAGGTGGTTTGACCTACACTGATCTGTTTCTCAGCCATCGCTTCGAGCATCGCTGCCTGCACTTTTGCAGGCGCTCGATTGACTTCGTCTGCCAAGATAAGTGAGTGAAAAATGGGCCAGATTTAAATTGGAACTCGCCAGTTTCGGGGCGATAGATGTCCGTTCCGGTTAAATACAGAAGGGAGTAGTCAGGGTAAACTGGACCCGGTGGAAACTGCCTTCGATGCAATCGGCAAGAGACTTAACAGCACGTGTTTTTGCAAGCCCTGGAGGGCCTTCGACCAATATATGTCCATCAGCGAGCAAAGCAACCAGAAGCTGCTTTACAAGGTTGTCCTGACCAATAACCTGAGATTCTAGGTAGCGTTGAAGTTGTTGGAAAGACTGTGCTGGCATGATGGTGATTCCTTATAGCGAGCATTGAGATAAATAGGTAGATGGATAACTAGCGGGAAAGTTCCGTTAGCAATGTCATTGTTTTGTCATTGCAATCATGACAGATGCATTATTGTATAACAGAACGAGGAACACATGCCCGATATCAAGTGGAAAGCCTTGTGTTGGAGGGAAGCAAATTGCAGTTAGGATATGGCATGAACCAAGTAAAACAAGTAAACTGTTGGCAAGATTTAGTGTTTAAATAGGTAATGTGTTATGAGTGATTTTGAGAAAGAACTAGAATTGATGTCTTCTCAAGCGGAGTCTGAACCTGAAGTGGCTCTCCCTACCATTGAAGAACAACGTGAAATTGCATCAGAGCTGAA
>ASHK01000086.1 GCA_000695745.1 Vibrio madracius
GAAATACATGGCGACAGGAGGCATTCCAGATCACGGAGAGAATACCTTAGATCACCTTATACATCAGCGATTTAACTACGAGTATCGCTTCTCTCCCTCATTTCGTTTTAATGCCGGTATGCGCAATAGAGTACTCGCTGGCGATAGCTTGAGTGCGCCGTTCTATTCGGAGATTATTGCCGCGGACAACGGATATTTTGACTATCAAGAAACCTCGTCGATAACGACAACATGATTATCAACAGTCAGTTTGACCGTTTGTATGTTGACTGGAAAGGGGATGAATGGAGCTCAAGAATAGGACGTTATCGAGTCAATTGGGCGATGAACACCATTTGGAATCCTAATGACCTATATAACTCGTACTCGATATACGACTTTGACTACGAAGAAAGACCAGGAACCGATGCGATCTCGCTCAGCCGCAAACTTGGATTTGCGAGCAGTATAGATCTTGTCTACAGTCCCAACAAAGACAGCAATTTACAGAGATATTCTGCTCGTTATCTGTTTAATCACAGCGGTTGGGACATGCAGATTCTTGCAGGACGCTCAGGTTTGGACAATGTAGTTGGTGGTGGCTTTGCTGGTGATATTAATGGCGCTGGGTTTCGAGGGGAGCTGACATGGTTTGACCCATGGAAGTCAGAGTATCAAGGTCAATCTTATGAAAAGACCATCGTATCAAGTATTGAGACTGACTATAGTTTTGGTGGAAGACGCAATTGGATAGGGCGAGCATCGGTACTTTATATCAGTGAACCACAACAAGCGATTGATGCAGCGGTATATTTAACGCTGCCTCTCACCGCGAGAACTCTGAGTTTTACTCAATTCACGGGCTACGCTGACTTAGGTTTCGACATTACCCCATTGTCGCGATTTACCGTGTCGGGCAGTTACTATCAAGACGGTTCTTTTTTCGTTGGGTTATCGAACAGCTACTCGCTATCTGACGACTGGCAATTACTTTACTGTTTTACAGCGTTTTGATGGGAACTCTGGAAGCTTATTTGGCACAACCCCTTCAACGCTGTTGTTTGCCAACATCAAATGGTCATTCTAAATCTCTAAATGGTGCGTGGTTTTCTCTAACACCAAACGGAACCATGCACTAAAGGCTTGTGGATCCGTCTTCATAGTTTGCTCGATATCCGTTTGCAACCACCATTCACACTGATCTGCTTCGTCTGGATTGAGGTCAAATTCGATCTCGTTTGATTCTGCAATAACCACGTGATCAAGCTCATTCTCTGTCAAACCATTGCTGAATTTAGCACAGTAACTGATGGTACCAATATCAGTGAGTTCAAGTGGAGTGGTGATCCCAAGTTCTTCAACCAGGCGACGTTTGGAAGCAGACACAATGTCTTCGTCTGGGCGCGGGTGTGAACAGCAGGTATTACTCCACAGTCCACCGCTGTTGATTATTTATTGAGCGCGCGTTTTTGAAGTAAGAATTCAAATCGACCTGCGTTAACACGATAAATAAGCACCGAAAAAAGCCAGATGCTTGAGACCTAAACGGTGTGCCTCCAACTTCTCTTCAGTACCAATTGGTTTCCCAAATTTATCGACGACAACAACCAGATCACAACTCATATTCTATCTCATGCTTACTTATTGACCGCTTGGAACACTGCGGTTTTTCTCTCATTTCACTGCGCCAAACAGCGAGGGCGCGCATCATAGCACAAAAGCCCTAGTAATGGAGAGTGGAGTGGAAGATTAATTCACGGTATTAATACCAAAGATAGAGATATGCGGATCAGTAATGCGTTTAGTGGGCTTATTCTTTCAAATGTGGGTGCGAGTAGCGTTGATATTTTGGCAACTGGTCTCTTAAATTATTAAACGTCGCTCTAGCACTTTGGGTCGAAAGTTTGTTCATCAACCAGTCTGGTAATATGCCACCAGGATCGGCGTAGGCTTTGTATTCGATAAGTGTTGTACCATTAGTCAGCTTTTGTAGATTCCAACTCGCATCGACATCGGTAATACGAATATAACCTTCTTGTATCGGCAATGAAGATTCAGGAGCATCGTTAATTTCGATAGTGAAACCATAATCGTCGACCCAATACTTCGAGTAGGTAACCATATCGCGGTCTCTCGCTGGCCACGGTGCTTTAAACTGGTATAAACGATGTTTTCGTTGATTGATATTTGCCTTAACACTCGGCTATGGCTGGCGTTATCTATCCAGTTGGGGACGTTTTCACTATCTTCTAATAAGGTTAAGAAGGCGCTATAAGTTGTTGGTGTAAACATTTGCGCTCGGATTTCGACTAAGCCATCGGTATGTTCTCGAGTGTAGATAGTGATTCCGTCATTATCACTGTCAAATTGCCAATAGCTATTTTCTTCAGCGCTTAATGAGCCTGTCAGCAGTATCGTCGAGAACAGTAAAGTGATGCGTAAAACGTCCATGTTTCACCTGTTGAATGTCGATTTCTTGCATTAAGCATATACAATTTTATTCGAAAAATCAGGGTAGTAGACATTTTAAGTAAAAGAATGGAAGTAGAAGTAGATAGATAGAAGTAGGGAAAGGCTTCCAAATAGTAAGAGCAACAGGGCTAGGCGCACGTGTTGGCTCTTTAGGTTGTAATGAATATTAGCCTTCGTTACGCTTTCGGCTTACCAAGTGATTTGACGCCGCCGCTGCTAATAGCGCACCACCAATTACCAAGGTTTGGTAGTAGGCAGGTACGAGAGTGAGCATCCCGACGGTTAAGGTCATGATAATCAATGCACCAACAAATGAACGCAGTACTTTGCCTTCACCACCACTAAACGCTGTACCACCAATTAACACCACAAGAATCGCGGTTAACTCCATACCATCACCCGACAGCGGGTCACCCAGCGACATAAAGCTTGAACGAGCAATGCCCGCAAGCGCAGCTGTTGCACCGACAATGGCGTAGAGCGTGAAGACGACTAGCCCAGTCTTAATACCTGATAATTTAGCCGCCGTTGGGTTACCACCCGTCGCTGCGGCGTATTTACCTAGTAAAGAACGGTTTTGTAGGATGATGAGCAAAGCCGTAACCCCCACCGCGACCCAAAATGCCATTGGCAATCCAAGTAAAACAGCATCGCGACCATAGTCGTTAAACCATGCTGGCATTTTTAGATCGCCCATGGACTTGATGGCTGACACGCCATCTTCAACTAGAAGCAGTGCGATACCTTTATACAGACTCAAGGTAATCAAGGTGGCAATAACGGGAGTGATATTAAACTTCACCACTAACAAGCCGTTGAAAGCGCCCAGCAATACACCACAAAACACGGTAATGGAGAAAGCTGCCCACATTGGAACACCATTGATGGCGAGGAGGCATATATGACCGCAGTGAGTCCCATGGTGCTACCAACGGATAAGTCGATGTAACCCGAAACCATTAGCAAGGTAAATGCGCCGGCTAGTACCAACAGTGGGGCGGAGACACGTAAAATGTTGATGACGTTTTTCTTATAAAGAAAGTTTCCGCGCTCAAACAGTGCATACTGATCTAAGTTAACACTACTTAGAAAAATAACAATCGCTGCTAATACAAAGTAGATGTAATAGTTACGGAAAAACTCGGCCACTTGTCCGCCCAGTGCAGGTGATGGTACTGGTGACGGGGCAGATGATGAATTAAGTGATTTGGTTGAATCGGACATAACGTTTCCCCTCTTTATTTGTTTCTAAGGGACAGTGCCCAAGTTTGAGCAGTAATTGCTAAGAAAACGGCGACTGCTTTGAGTATGAATTGCCAATCCGGTGAGAGAGTTAACCCAGTTGCAGCCGAGGTTACCACCGCCAAGATAATGGCACCAAAGAACATGCCAATGACAGAACCGAAGCCGCCAGCAATAGCAATACCGCCAAGTAGCGCAATAACCAATGCGTCAAACTCCATCAGTAAACCACGATTAGAAAAGCCTGACTTAAACTCTGAGGAGAGCAGGATGCCAACAATGCCGGCTACTAGTGCACTAAATAGATAGAGGTAAGTAATGTGTTTTGAATTGTCGATACCTGACAGCTTGGCGGCTTCAGGGTTGGCGCCAATCCAATAGGTGATGCGGCCAAACACGGTTTTACGCTCAATAAAAATGGCGACAAAAAATAGAATGAGCATAAACAGCACTGGGAATTGCATTGAGGTGCCAAACACCTTCAAATTGCCTAGCAAGCCAAACTCCTCCGGCAAATTGGTGTTGCGTTGCGAACCTTGAGTAATCACCTGAGCGATACCTCTCGCCACCATCATAGTACCCAGCGTGACGATGATTGATGGGATGCGAAACTTCACCACGAACAGAGCATTCAAACCACCGATAGCCAGTGCGCCCATTAAAGCGCCGACCACGGCTAACCAATAAGGTAAACCTAAGCCTGTCGATAGCGCTGAGCCGCCACCTATGGCTTGAGCAAACCAAACCGACAGCACGCCTGAAAGCGCAACAATACCTCCAACGGATAGATCAAAGTTGCCGGAAATCAACAAGAAAGAGACGCCAACACCAAGAGAAATGACCGCCCAGTTATTGGTGATCAGGTTTAGCATGTTTTGAACTTGGAAAAAGTTCGGGACAAACGCTGACGCAACAAGAAAGAGTCCGATAGCAACAAATGCCACTAACAAGGTGATGTACATTTGGTCGCTCACCCGTCGATACTCGACTGGCGAGTGATTAGGCTTTACTGACGTGTTCATTATACTGCCTCCTCAAGGCCACCCGTAGCGGCATTCAATATGTAGTTAGTGTCGACGTTCTCTCCATTCTTGATTTCAGATACCAGTGAGCCGTCATAAAGTAAGAAGATTCGATCACAAACGCCCAAGATCTCTTCGAGTTCTGTTGAGAACACCGCCACTGAGTTGCCTTCGTTGGCGAGACTTTCACTAAGTCATAGATCTCTTTTTTCGCTCCCACATCGACACCGCGAGTGGGTTCATCAAGCAGAAGAAGTTTCGCCTGTGAAAATAAACATTTAGCGATCACCACTTTTTGCTGATTACCACCGGAGAGTTTTTCTGTGTGCTTTTCTATTGAGCTGGTGGCAATAGAGAGTTTATCGACGTAGTCGATCGCCGCATTCAACTCATCATTTTCTCTGAATACCCCAAAGTCAGACATTCTTGGTAGATTCATGACTGGGATGTTTTCTCGAATGGTTAAGTTGGTAAATAGGCCTTGAGTACGACGCTCTTCAGGCACGAGGGCAATGCCCGCAGCAATGGCTTCACGTGGCGAGTTACCCACATCTTTGCCATTGAGGCGAATTGTTCCAGAGACTTTGTTGGCGCCGAATATCGCTCGTGCGATTTCTGTTTTTCCCGCGCCAACCAAACCATAAAACCCAACGATTTCGCCTTTTTTGATATCAAACGAGACATCTTTGAGGCGGTGGTTAATAAGGCGCTGCGCCGCCAGGAACACTTCATCGGTAATGGCGTCGCGCGGGGAATAATCGTGCATGATGCTTCGACCAATCATCATATCGATAAGCTCTGCGCGGCCATCGACTTCAGACATGGGTTTGGTTGCGATGTGTTTGCCATCGCGCATGACGGTGACGCGGTCGCCTAAGGTTAAGATCTCATCCAGTTTGTGCGAGATATAAATAACCGTTACGCTTTGCTCTTGCAGTCTACGAATCACGGTAAAGAGCCTTTCGACTTCTCTTTCCGACAAGGCAGCTGTTGGTTCATCCATAATGATGCGTTCGCGCCAGATGAAGCGGCACGGGCTATTTCAATAAGATGCTCGGCGCGACGCTCGCAGGCATCGCGTTTTCTAACGCATCTGTCGCTTTGGTGCATGGCATGAGCCGCCCAATTGGCGCGCACTTTCATGTGCCTCACGGTATGAGCAACGCCATGTTATTGCCGACGGTAACGGAATATTCGATTCCAGCGGCTAAAACTCGTTATGCCGAGTGTGCAAGAGCAATGGGAGTGGTTGATGTGAGTACTAATGACGACGATGCAGTCGCTGCACTACTGCTGGAACTTAAGCAGATCAATCAGGATTTAAGCGTGCCTTCCATGAGCGATTTTGGCATTGATAAACAGGCGTTTTGGTCAAATCTCGACATCATGTCTGAGCAAGCTCTGGCTTCTGGATCGCCTAACAACAATCCTCGAATTCCGAACAAAGAAGAAGTGATCGAGCTGTATAAAGCCGCTTGGTAGCGCCTGAATTTCCTCAATTAAGCCTCAGAATACTAAACAAGGATGAAAACATGATCAGTAGTTTTATTAATAATCAATATGTTGAAAGTCAGTCGGAACGACATTTGCCTGTCTATGACCCTGCTACAGGTGAAGTGCAGAACCAAGTTGGACTGTGCTCAAAACAGGAAGTAGAGCAGGCAATTACCATTGCACAGGCAGCGTTTGACTCTTGGGCTAAAACCACACCGCTTAATCGCGCCAGAGTGATGTTCAAGTTCAAAACTCTGTTAGAACAGAATCGTGATGAACTGGCGAATATCATCAGCCGTGAACATGGCAAGGTGTTTAGTGATGCATTAGGTGAGATAACTCGAGGGCTAGAGGTGGTCGAGTTTGCCTGCGGCATCCCACACCTGCAAAAAGGAGAGCATAGTCTAAATGTTGGGACTGGTGTCGATTCGCACTCGCAAATGATGCCACTTGGTGTGGTGGCCGGGATTTCACCATTTAACTTCCCAGTGATGGTTCCTATGTGGATGTTTCCCATTGCCATCGCAACGGGCAACACCTTTATCTTAAAACCGTCAGAGAAAAATCCCTCTGCGCCTCTGTTTATTGCTGACCTTCTGAAACAAGCGGGATTACCTGATGGTGTGTTTAATGTGGTTCAAGGGGATAAAGAAGCGGTAGTTACGTTACTGCAAGACCCAAGAATTCAAGCTGTTAGCTTTGTCGGTTCAACGCCGATTGCGGAATACATCTATTCTGAGGGCGCAAAATACGGCAAGCGCGTTCAAGCCCTTGGTGGTGCGAAAA
>ASHK01000087.1 GCA_000695745.1 Vibrio madracius
TCGTGCCAATGGTAATACAATGCTCACCCGGTCCTAATTGTTTAAAAAGGTTTTCGTAGAGCTCAAGTTTACGCTTATCTGCTGCCATTGATTATTCGGTCTTGTTGTTCCGGTTTTCAGTAATGGAATCTTGCTTCTGTGTTTGAGCAAACGACGATAGTCCCCAAAATGCGTCGGTGCTAAAGAGTTCATTCAGTCGCTCGGCACGCTCTGCTGGTGAGACGTAAAATAGCCTACCCAATAGACTATCATTGTCTTCATATTTATAGGTGGCTTGAAAGTAATTAGCAACGAAATTGAAAAATGTCATGGTGTGAAGCCTCTATTGTTTTGATAGTAAAAGCTTACACTTGATAGCATTTCAAAAACCGAACAGATTTTTTTACTGTTCCGGTTTTATGCTTGGGTTGGTCGGTGACACTTTAACGAGCGACGGCCCCACCTAGGGTTAAGTCCTCTGGCCACTGCGTAATGGTATTACCGCCCAGATAGATGTTTCCTTGCACCGTGAGCTTTTTTGGAAACGTAGTGATTTTCGAACCACCTAGATACAGGTTACCTTCGACGACGAGGCCATTAGGGAGTTCAGTTAATTTAGTGCGGATGACACTTAGGTCGCCTTTGACATACATACCATTTGGTAATTTGGTAATAGGCGTGTCCGTGAGGTTGATATAGCCGCCGGGAACCACTCCTGCTGGCCAAGCCTTGAGTTGGCTACCGATAAAGTTGGCGTATCCTGTGATTTTGGTTCCTCTTGGCATGAATTCAACTAAACTATCCGAGGCATCTAAGCTACCTTTTACTTCTAGCTTATTCGGAAGCATTTTGATAGCGGTCTTCGCGACATTGAGGTTACCGTTGACCACAAGCCCTTCAGGGAGTGTGGTATACGGCTTATTCCTAAGGTGTAGGTTGCCATAGTTATCAAGATGGTTAAGTAATTTATGATGATCGAGATCTTGCGCGAAACAGAACGTGGAGAAAAGTAAAGCTGTGACTAGTGCAGCAACAGAACGAATCATAATAACGAGATACCATACAATCAGAGCGACGTAGGTAGTTTGCAATGGAAACAAAGAGAAAACAACGTAAATCACTGGGCCTTGTGACCGCGATATTGTGGGTCGCTGCTATGCCCTTGTCAGCCAAAACGATTACCACTCCAGGGGCGGATGTGGGAGCGGCGGTGCTGCTATCAGACTCTAAGCTTGGCAAGCGTGTCTGCTACTACAATGACAAAGCCTATTCATTAGGTGCGGTTATCAATGTAGAAGGGGTAGTGTTGCAGTGTGTCGCAGAGCAGGATTTTGAAATGAACGGTCAACTGAAATGGAAGCAATTAAAAAGCGAGCAGTAATGCTCGCTTGATACGGGATTAGCGCTTGTTATCTTGCTAGAGAGCGCGTTTTTAGTTCGAAGATCAGCTTTTCTGCGCTGACTCAATTTGAA
>ASHK01000088.1 GCA_000695745.1 Vibrio madracius
TCTTTGAGAAGAGTAAGCGCGCTTGGAATAGTCGCGACCCTAAGGTCGACTAAATGGACTGTAATGTACTGAGCCGATTGTGGCTGAACTCAATGGCGTGACACAACTAAGTTCAGACGGGACGTAGTATAAACTACTTAGTGGAAGTTTTGCTATTAACTAAGAAATTTAGCTAACAAAAAAGGGGCATATAGCCCCTTTTAACAAACTTTCTATGCAGACGCTGATTAGCGACGTAGGCCTAGACGTTTGATTAGGTCTTGGTAACGATCTAGTTTTTACCTTTTAGGTAATCTAGAAGTTTACGACGACGAGAAACCATACGTAGAAGACCACGACGGCTGTGGTGATCGCCTTTGTGTGCTTTGAAGTGACCTTGTAGGTGGTTGATAGAAGCTGTAAGTAGAGCTACTTGAACTTCTGGTGAACCAGTGTCGCCTTCGCCTTGTGCGTATTCTGCAACGATTGCTGCTTTAGTTTCTGCATTCAGAGACATAATTCTCTCCTAATAAGAGTAGGTTTAAAAGTTGTAGCAGCCAATCTCTGATTCAGCCGCTACGCGAAGCGCGAATTATAGGGAATAATTCTAGCTAGAGCAAGGAGTATTCGTTGCTCTATTGAGCACTTTCTTCCTCACGAAATACAACCAAACGCTTAGGTGCGAGTTTGCCATCATCATTCATCGCACCAACGCCGATAAATACGCGCTCTTCGCCCATTGTCATGCGCACAGGCACATCAACAGGCAAGCCTGGAACCTGTACCGGCTGACCATGCTGAAGCATATCACCCAGCTCTGGCAATACATTCACCTCTTCAAGGTCTTGCACCGCACTGTCCATTGGCATAAGTAATGGGTCCAACAATTCACGAGGCTGGCGATCTTCACGCTTGGCTTGTTCAAACAACTCATTAAGCTGTTCAAGAGTCACCATGTTCTCATAAGGATACTTAGCCACAGCGGTGCGACGTAGCATAGTTACGTGTGCGCCACAGCCTAGCATTTCACCCAAATCATCGACGATTGTACGGATGTAAGTCCCCTTAGAACAGTGTACTTCCATCTCAACTTCGTCACCTTCAAAGCGGTGCAAAACGATTTCGTACACAGTGATCTTACGAGCTTCACGCGGAACTTCGATACCTTGGCGAGCATACTCGTATAGCGGCTTACCTTGATATTTCAACGCCGAGAACATTGACGGTACTTGGTCAGATTCACCACGGAACTGGTCAATACACTCATCAAGAAACTCTGGCGTCACATTGATATCGCGAGTTTCGACTACTTCACCGTCAGAGTCAGAGGTATTAGTACGCTCACCAAGTTTAGCGATAACACGATAGCGTTTGTCTGAATCTAATAGGAATTGAGAAAACTTTGTTGCTTCGCCCAAGCAAATTGGCAGCATGCCTGTTGCCAGTGGATCAAGTGCACCAGTGTGACCAGCTTTCTCAGCAAAGTAGATACGCTTTACTTTTTGCAAAGCGTCATTCGATGAGATACCGGTTGGTTTATCTAGAAGGATAACGCCGTTGACTGGACGTCCCTTGCGACGTCTAGCCATTACTGCTCTTCTCCCTCAGCGCCGTTTTCTGCACCACGACCAGCTTCAGTTTGCTTACGCTTGTCTTCGTTCACAACTTCGCTTACTAGGTTAGACATACGCATACCTTCGACAAGCGTGTTGTCATAGTGGAAGCGTACTTCCGGTGTTAGGCGTAGGCGAATGCGTTTACCTAGCATCATACGAATGTGAGCTTCGTGTTCACGAAGCGCTGCTAGGCTTGACTCTGGTGTCTGCTCACCCACACATAGGAAAGTAACAAATACTTTGGCATAAGCAAGGTCACGAGAGACTTCTACGTCTGAAATCGTCACCATGCCTAGGCGCGAGTCACGAACTTCGCGTTGAAGAATAAGAGCAAGCTCTTTTTTGTAGTTGCTGCGCAACACGTTGTGTGCGGCTAAATTCTTTTGACATTTCTTTTCTCACTATAGAAAGAATGGGGGGATGGTATTAACCAGCCCCCCATGGCGTATTCAACAACCATCAATACTCAAGTAAAAAGCTGAGTAGCGATTTTGTCAATTAGTCTAGAGTACGTTTGATTTCAACGATTTCGAATACTTCGATTTGGTCGCCTACGCGAACATCGTTGTAGTTCTTAACGCCGATACCACATTCGTAACCGTTCTTAACTTCTTGAACGTCATCTTTGAAGCGGCGTAGAGACTCTAGCTCACCTTCGTAGATTACAACGTTATCACGCAGTACGCGGATTGGGTTGTTACGTTTGATAGTACCTTCTGTCACCATACAACCAGCGATTGCGCCAAGTTTTGGAGACTTAAATACGTCACGTACTTCTGCAAGGCCGATGATTTCTTGCTTGAACTCAGGAGCAAGCATACCGCCCATTGCTTGTTTCACTTCATCAATCAATTGGTAGATGATTGAGTAGTAACGAAGGTCTAGGTTTTCTGTTTCAACTGCACGACGAGCAGATGCGTCAGCACGTACGTTGAAGCCTAGGATGATAGCGTTAGATGCTGCTGCAAGTACCGCATCAGTCTCTGTAATACCACCAACACCAGAACCTACGATGTTTACTTTCACTTCGTCAGTAGACAGTTTCACTAGCGAGTCAGCGATAGCTTCTACAGAACCTTGTACGTCAGCTTTTAGTACTACGTTCAGCTCAGCAACGTCACCAGCAGTCATGTTCGAGAACATGTTTTCTAGTTTCGCTTTTTGCTGGCGAGCAAGTTTCACATCACGGAATTTACCTTGACGGTAGTTTGCTACCTCACGAGCTTTACGCTCATCACGTACTACAGTCGCTTCGTCACCTGATGAAGGTACGCCAGACAGACCTAGGATTTCCACAGGAATAGACGGACCCGCTTCTGTAACTTCTTTACCTAGTTCATCACGCATTGCACGTACACGGCCGTATTCTTGACCACATAGTACGATATCGCCTTTGCGTAGAGTACCTGATTGAACAAGTACAGTAGCAACTGGACCACGGCCTTTATCTAGGAATGATTCAACAACCACACCCGATGCCATGCCATCAGCAACAGCAGTTAGTTCTAGTACTTCAGATTGAAGCAGGATTGCTTCTAGAAGACCGTCAATGTTAGTACCTTGTTTCGCAGAGATGTGAACGAACATGTTCTCACCGCCCCACTCTTCAGGGATAACATCGTACTGTGCCAGTTCGTTCTTAACGTTATCTGGGTTCGCATCTTCTTTATCGATCTTGTTCACAGCAACGATTAGAGGTACGCCTGCCGCTTTCGCGTGCTGGATAGCTTCAACCGTTTGTGGCATTACGCCATCGTCCGCTGCAACAACAAGAACAACGATATCTGTCGCTTGAGCACCACGAGCACGCATTGCAGTAAACGCTGCGTGTCCCGGAGTATCAAGGAAAGTGATCATACCGTTTTCAGTTTCAACGTGGTATGCACCGATGTGCTGGGTAATACCACCCGCTTCGCCAGAAGCAACGTGTGTACGACGAATGTAGTCCAGTGTTGACGTCTTACCGTGGTCAACGTGACCCATGATAGTAACAACTGGAGCACGAGATACAGCTTCAGATGTCGCGTCACGATCAGACAGTACAGCTTCTTCCAGTTCATTCTCTTTACGAAGAATAACTTTGTGACCCATTTCTTCAGCAACGAGTTGAGCTGTTTCTTGGTCGATCACTTGGTTGATGGTTGCCATTGCACCCATCTTCATCATCACTTTGATGACTTCTGTGCCTTTAACTGACATCTTCTGAGCTAACTCAGAAACCACGATCGTCTCACCAATAACAACATCTTGCTTAGCAACTGTCGCTGTTTTATCGAAACCGTGCTGCATAGACGTTGGTTTAGCCAACTTGCCTTTTTTACCACGTTGGTTACGGCTACTACGGCTGCTGCTACGTGAATCGTCACGCTCTTGAGCAGATTTCTTCTTACGACGACGAGGTGCTTTTTCTTCGCTGCGATCTTGAGCATCTTCTGCTTCACGAGCATAAGAAGACGTCGTTGTATGGTAGTCAGCTTTCTCGCTGTCTTTTGACTTCTTCTCTTCCTCAGACCAACGAGCTTCGTTTTCTTCAGCCAGTTTACGAGCTTCTTCTGCTAGACGAGCCGCCTCAGCTTCTGCCTTGCGTTGCGCCTCTTCTTCTTGACGGCGCTTCAGCTCGTCCGCTTCTTTCTTCGCTTCAGCATTCTTTGCGTTCATTTGTTTCTTAGCCTTTTCCGCTTCGTCGCGCTTTTCTGCTGTTAATTCTGCTTGGCGTTTTTCATCCGCGTCACGTTTTGCTTTTTCCTCAGCTAAACGTTTTTCTTCGGCTTCTCGCTTTGCTTTCTCTTCAGCTTCGCGCTGTGCTTTTTCTGCAGCTTCACGTTTGGCTAGCTCTTCGGCTTCACGTTGTGCACGCTCTTCCGCCTCACGATTTGCTGCTTCCTCAGCTTCACGTTTTGCTTGCTCGTCGATCGCACTGCGTTTTACATAAGTGCGCTTCTTACGCACTTCTACCTGTACATCTTTGCTTTTACCGCCACCTGCAGAAACAGATAACGTGCTACGAGTCTTACGTTGTAGTGTAAGACGAGTAGGCTCAGCATCGCCCGATGTATCACCATGTTCTTTTTCAGGTGAGTAAGAAGCGTTTGCTTCTCTTCATCATTCACCTGATCGCTCTCTGATTTATTAAGACCAGCATCAGCAAGTTGTTCAATTAGGCGATCCACTGGCGTACCAATTTCTTCGCTAAGTGCTTTAACCGTAAGTTTTGTCATGCAACTACCTCCTTGCTGATTATTATTCTTCGTCGCCGAACCAACAGATGTTACGTGCAGCCATGATTAGCTCGCCTGCGCGCTCTTCTGTTAGCCCTTCAATACCCTCTAACTCGTCTACACCTTGGTCTGCAAGATCTTCAAGCGTAGCTACACCTTTGGCAGCTAGTTTAAATGCCATTTCACGCTCTAGACCTTCTAGTGCTAGTAGGTCTTCTGCTGGTTCAACACCTTCAAATGACTCTTCTTGAGCAAGCGCAAGTGTAGTAAGGGCATCTTTTGCACGGCTACGAAGCTCTTCTACAAGCTCTTCGTTTAAGCCGTCGATTTCTAGAAGTTCGTTCACTGGCACGTATGCCACTTCTTCTAGAGTTGAGAAGCCTTCTTCAACCAGCATTTCCGCAAAGTCTTGCTCGATGTCGAGGTGCTTCATAAAGTTTTCGATAGAAGCAATTGCTTCTTCTTGGTGTTTCTTCTGTAGGTCTGCAACTGTCATTACGTTCAGTTCCCAACCAGTAAGTTGAGACGCCAGACGTACGTTTTGACCGCTACGACCGATAGCTTGTGCTAGGTTATCCGCTTCAACCGCGATGTCCATAGAATGCGCGTCTTCATCAACGATGATAGAAGCAACATCTGCTGGAGCCATTGCATTGATAACAAACTGCGCTGGGTTATCGTCCCAAAGTACGATATCAATACGCTCACCGCCAAGTTCACCAGATACCGCTTGAACACGTGCACCACGCATACCAACACACGCACCTACAGGATCGATACGACGGTCATTAGTTTTCACTGCGATCTTAGCACGTGAACCAGGATCGCGAGCAGCGCCCTTAAGTTCAATTAGCTCTTCGGCAATTTCTGGCACTTCAACACGGAATAGTTCTGCCAACATTTCAGGCTTAGAGCGAGTAATGAATAGCTGGAAGCCGCGAGCTTCTGGAGCCACTTTGTACAGAAGACCACGTACACGGTCGCTGGACGGAAGTTTTCACGAGGCAGTTGGTCATCACGTAGAATAACCGCTTCAGCATTGTTACCAAGGTCTAGAATAATGGTGTCACGGTTAACTTTCTTAACCACACCAGTCACTAGGTCGCCTTCATTATCAATGAACTGTTCAACGATTTGTGCACGCTCAGCTTCACGTACTTTCTGTACGATAACTTGTTTCGCTGTTTGAGTCGTAATACGGTCAAATGTGACAGAATCGATTTCTTCTTCTACGAAGTCACCAACCTGAATAGATTCATCATCGAATTGTGCTGCTTCAATTGAGATCTCTTTTGTTGGGAACTCAACTTCTTCTACTGCCATCCAACGACGGAATGTTTCAAATTCGCCTGTTTTACGGTCGATTGCTACACGTACATCAATTTCGATTTCGTGTTTCTTTTTTGTTGATGTCGCAAGCGCGATTTCTAGCGCTTCAAAAATACGCTCACGAGGAACAGCTTTCTCGTTAGAAACTGCTTCTACTACCGCTAAAATTTCTTTACTCATTTATCTAGCCTCTAAGCTTTTATTATTAGGGACCTAAAATTTAGGGATCAGGTTAGCTTTAGAAATGTTACTTAGTGCCATTTCTTCTTCGTTGCCGTCAACAATGATGGTGACAGTTTCGCCTTCAATAGAATGGATTATCCCTTTCCACTTACGACGGTTACCTACAGCCATTTTCAGAACGATGCTGACCTCGTGACCAATAAATTGTTCGTAGTGTGCTGCTTTGAAAAGTGGTCTTTCTAAGCCTGGTGAAGACACCTCTAGGTTATAAGCCACCGTAATTGGGTCTTCAACATCCATTACTGCACTTACTTGATGACTTACTTCTGCGCAAGCATCAACAGTAATACCATTTTCATGGTCGATATAGATACGAAGGGTAGAATGCTCACCAGCACGGATGAACTCTAAACCAACAAGCTCGTAGCCAAGTGCCTCAACAGGCGCTTCGAGCAATTCTGTAAGTTGTCTTTCTAAACCAGTCATTTAACCACTCCAGAAACAAAAAAGGCATATAGCCCAATTTAAATTCCAAGCATTTATCCGAGCGTTTTCAAAAAGCTCAAATAACAAAAAACCCCGATAGTCGGGGTTATTTGTTGCTGGACCCTGATCACTAAGAAAAAGTAACACTCTAAAATATTAGTTAGTGTTTTCTTAGTGTGCAGTGATTTTTTCACACTGCTAAACTTGCAATCCATCAACACTTAGAAAGTATTGGTTGCGGGGGCCGGATTTGAACCGACGACCTTCGGGTTATGAGCCCGACGAGCTACCAAGCTGCTCCACCCCGCGTCCGACTTGCTGAGCATTATACGCTCACCAAACTGTATTACAAGTTTATAAATAATGGTGCCGAGAGAGGGACTCGAACCCTCACACCATAGGCACTAGCACCTCATGCTAGCGTGTCTACCAATTTCACCATCTCGGCAATTAAGTTAATCGTCTATAAAAAAGCGATTAGCTTATTGAGGGATTTCATCACTGCTTTTAGCAGGAACATCACTCGCTGCATCAACTTTCTGTTCAACAACTTGACCTTTAGAAGGGTCAACCCATTGAGACTCATCTTTATGAGTGTACATGTTGCCAAGTACTAAGCTGATAACAAAAAATACGATTGCAAAAATTGCAGTCATTCGGGTTAGGAAATTCCCTGAGCCACTAGCACCAAACACAGTGTTTGACGCGCCAGCACCGAATGAGGCTCCCATATCTGCGCCTTTACCTTGTTGAATTAACACTAGGCCAATAACACCAAGCGCAGCCAACAGGTAAATCACAAGTAGAACTTGAATCATTTGTCCACCTATGTTCCAAATTGTTGAGCCAGCGCCGCTTTCATTGCTACATGCATTGAAAACCTGGCTATGACCTCCTAAGAGAAGGCGGTGGCAATACTAGCGAATGCCGCACTGACTGACAAGAGAAAAATGACAAAAATCTATCGTCGAGCCATTAACCGCTCAAAAAAAAGGCGAAAGCTCAATTATTGTAAAGAAGAAGCGGTTAATCATATAGAAAACAAACAAGAACCAAAAGCAGTTTTTGGTTCTTGTTGACGGCAATGCCCCATTAAGATCAGCAATTTTCTTTTACAATATCGGCAATATACTGCGCGGAGTCGTTAACCAAGGTTTCATCCTCGCCTTCAACCATGACTCGAAGTAGCGGTTCAGTCCCTGACTTACGCAGTAATACTCGTCCTTTATCACCAAGATCCGCTTCAACTTTCTGCACCGCAGCAATGACCGCAGCCGCTTCCAATGGGTTTGCATCGCCACTGAAGCGAACGTTGATCAAAACTTGCGGATAAAGTGTCATACCACTTGCTAACTCATTGAGCGACATTTTGGCACCAATAATAGAAGCCAGAACTTGTAATGCGGCTACAATCGCATCACCCGTAGTCACTTTGTCCAATAGAATAACGTGTCCGGAATTTTCCGCACCAATACGCCAGCCCTTCTCTAAGAGTTGCTCCATAACATAACGGTCACCGACTGCTGCACGAACGAATGGAATTCCAAGCTGCTTAAGGCCGTTTTCCATACCTAAGTTCGTCATTAGCGTGCCAACAACGCCACCTTTCAACTCACCACGGCGCAGTGCATCACGAGCAATGATATAAGCGATTTGGTCACCATCAACTTTATTTCCAAGATGGTCGACCATGATAATGCGGTCACCATCGCCATCAAATGCCAGGCCGATATCCGCGTTTTCAGCCACAACTCGTGCCTGCAACGCTCGTACATCGGTTGCGCCTACTTC
>ASHK01000089.1 GCA_000695745.1 Vibrio madracius
GCCGTGGTGGTTGGAATTGGTAGAACGATCAAAGGTACTTTAAATCCCTCGGCGTTCGCGCTGTGCCGGTTCAAGTCCGGCCCGGGGCACCATCTCTTAGCTAATCAAATAGCATACAAATTTAAGGCGCCTTGGCAGAGTGGCTATGCAGCGGATTGCAAATCCGTGGACCTCGGTTCGACTCCGGGAGGCGCCTCCATTCTATTACTCATGACTCGACTCCCATTGTCAGTAGATATTGTTCAGTAGATGTAACAGCTATTGTCGCTCTCACGTATTGCCAATTAGTCAACCACAACCGCTGTACCGCTGGCAGACACCATAAGCATGCCATTACCTGTACCTAGTACTTCATAGTCTAAATCGACGCCTACCACCGCGTTAGCGCCAACATCTGCTGCTTTTTGTTCAAGTTCTCTTAAAGCAATTTCACGCGCACGTTGCAACTCTCTCTCATAGGTGCCAGAGCGCCCACCTACAATATCTCTAAGGCCAGCAAACATGTCTTTAAAGACATTGGCACCGAGTATCGCTTCACCAGCAATCACGCCCTTATATGCGACAATGCGTTTCCCTTCAACGGTTTGAGTGGTAGTTACGATCATACTTGCCTCCTATTAGGCTAGAATTATGTTGGTTACATAACATATCAATTTGCAGTGAGATGGGAAATGACGAAAGTGTC
Source organism: Vibrio madracius (assembly GCA_000695745.1). Lineage (GTDB taxonomy): Bacteria > Pseudomonadota > Gammaproteobacteria > Enterobacterales > Vibrionaceae > Vibrio > Vibrio madracius. The sequence continues at coordinate 686 of ASHK01000089.1, forward strand.
GGATTTGCGTATTGATGATGTCCAGCTTTGATGGGAATAAGGGGAGCGGTACTCCCCTTGAATCACAACGGACTACTTTTTAATTGGTGTGTAGCCATATTCTTGAATCAGTAGCTGTCCTTCGCGCGATAAGACAAACGAGATAAATTTATCTGCATCATCATCGATGTCATCTTTCTTGTGAAGTAATAGGAAAGGTCGTGCAAGTTTGTATTTACCGTCAGCAATGTTTTTAGTCGTCGCTTCTACGCCTTCAAAGGTGATTGCTTTGATAGAACGGTCGACTGAACCTTCGGAGATATAGCCTATAGCGTGCGGGTTGTTATTAACAATGGTCTTTACCATGCTGTTGCTATTTACCACGAGATTGGTTGGATTGATGTCAGAGACTAACCTGTCATTAATCACTTGGGTTAACCCTAACAAACTTTCGAAACTTGAGCGTGTACCAGAAGAGGCCTCTCTGGTCACCACCGCAATTCTTTGGTCTGGTCCGCCAACTTGTTTCCAGTTGGTGATCTTTCCTTTATAGATATCGAATAACTGTTCACGTGATAGGTCTTGCACTGGGTTAGCTAAGTTAACCACGATAGCTAGGCCGTCATAAGCGATCGGGAACACATCGAGATGTTCGCCATTTTCGCGCTCGGTAAGATAGCGACTACTCATGCCAATATCGGTCGCTCCTTTCTCTACAAGCGTAATGCCTGCTGTACTACCGATGCCTTGAACCGCAATAAATGTATTACTATGGTTGCTGTTGTATTGTTCTGCTAATACATCCATGACTCGAGCAACAGAAGTAGAACCAGAAATATTGACTTCTTGTGCCGAGACAGAACTGACAGCGGAGAAAGAGAGAAGGGCGGCTAACGCGACGCGAAGCATAAATAAACTCCAAATTAAGTAAGAATTTGCCACATCTTATTTCGTTTGTGTGACAGTTTTGTGAAGTGGAGTCGCATAGTCGACGAATATGAGAATAAAAATGGTTGCAGTGTGGTGTGGAGCGCTAACAAATTTTGCCAAAAGCAGTTATATTAAACGCATAGTCAGCCAAAAGGTGGGGTATATGACACTTATTGAAATGTCACAATGTCGCCTAGAAAGATGTGCCGAAATTGTGTGCAGCAACCGAAACAAGAGTATGCCTGTCGAGTTAGGTAAGTCATTGTTTGAAATGGTTGAACATGGCGTATTGTTTTCCAAAGCTCATTATTTATTGGACTCAAGTTCTTCAAGCTACACCAGTGTTGTTGCAAAAGTATTGTTCGACTCTGCAAATAGAGAATGGTCTATTCTTGTCCCTGATGAAGATGAAGGGGATAATTGGATGTCATATCCTTTTCTGGGCAAAAGCAGCGATCTCACCGCAGTGATGAGAGAGATCGAAAAAGATCCAAAAGTCGTTATTTGTGATTTGAAAGCTGAATAACATTACTGATTACTACGAAAAAGGGAGCTATCAAGCTCCCTTTTTACATTTTAGTCTTGGACTATTGAGTGGCGCTGTCACTGTTTTCTGTTGCTGGATCAGCAAACACTTCGACAGGTTTAGCGATTAAGCTACGGGTTTCTTGGTTTACGTCGTTTAACGTGACTTTAAGTGTATCACCTAGTCGATATACCACTTCTTTATCAACTAATACCGTGCCGTTCTCGTTGTTGCCTTCGATTCGCTCTTTATTGTCAACGATCAATGGGTTAGGAATAAACACAGAAGCCCCGTTTTCAAGTAGGCGTGCACGAATTCCAGCGCGATTAATATCGAAGATTTCTGCAGTGAACTGAGTTTGCTTTTTAGGCTCTTCTGCTAGGGTGCGTGCGTATAACCAATCACCCACTGTGCGCTCAGCAATCTTGTGATGTTTACGATGTAGAGCAAGCTCTTCACCTAACGCATCATCCGGTTGTTGTGTTGGTTCACAACCAAGAATGTAGGCTTTCAACAGACGATGGTTGACCATGTCACCATATTTACGAATCGGCGAGGTCCACGTTGCGTACACGTCCAAGCCCATCGCGTAATGTGCATCTGGCTGGTTGCTGATTTCACTATACGCTTGGTATTTGCGAATTCGATTGTCTAGATAACTTGAATCTAAACTACCAAGGTTACGGCGCAATTGAGCGAATCCTTCAAGAGTCGATAGACCTTCTTCAGTATAAAGGTTGTCTTCTTTGCCTTGGTTGACTAGCTCCACGACATCTTTTAGCTTGTCTGCCTTAAAACCAAGGTGAGTGTTGAAGACACCATAGCCGTAGGCTTTGCTCAGCACACGGCCTGCACAAATATTAGCGGTAATCATGGACTCTTCAACTAGACGGTTCGCTACGCGACGCATGTCTGCGTGGATCGCTACCACATCGTTGTCTTCACTTAACTCAAAACGGTAGTCTGGGCGATCAGGGAATACAACGGCATGAGTCTCGCGCCACGTTGCACGAGCGTTGGCAAATTCATTGAGCTCAGTGACAACTTGGGCGATTTCATCACTTGGTTGCCACTTGTCACATGCTCCAGTCTCTAACCAATCAGACACATTGTCGTAAGCTAGGCGAGCGTGAGACTTGATGTTAGCGGCGAAGAATTGAATATCATCTTGAATGACGCCGTCCGCACCTACCGTGACTTTGCAACAAATCGCAGGGCGTACTTCGTTTTCAATTAGCGAACATAGATCGTCTGCTAAATCACGAGGTAGCATAGGGATATTGCGTCCAGGAAGGTAGATAGTAAAGCCGCGTTCTCTCGCCACTTTATCCATATCGTCTTCTGGTGTGATATAAGCGGTTGGGTCGGCGATCGCAATAGTCAGCTCAAAGCTGCCATCATCATTTTTCTTTGCGTAAAGCGCATCGTCCATGTCTTTTGTTGATTCGCCATCAATAGTGACAAAAGGAACGTTTGTTAGGCCGACACGCTCTAGATCAGAGTGATCATTAATTTCCCAGTTTTCGATGCCTGCGGGCTCGGTCTTTGGTAAATCGTTTTGAGCTAACGTAACCCACCAAGGTGCAATTTTATCATCAGTGTCGGTGATCTTTTCCGTGATTTCTACGAAGAAGCCGCCATCATCTTTTAAAGGGTGACGAATGACATGCGCTACAACCCAGTCACCGTCATTTAAATCGTCAGACTTAATCCCTTTTTTAGTTTTGGCTTTAAGTGTAAGCTTTTTAAGAGTAGGGCTATCAGGAACAACGTTGAGCTTCCCTTTAATCAGTTTCACACGACCAATGAATCGAGTGATAGCTTGTTCTACAAGCTCTTGAGGCTCCGCTACTTCTCTGTCTTTTTCAGTACGGATAATTGCGACAACTTTGTCACCATGCATACACTTTTTCATATATGGTGGTGGGATAAAGAAACTATTTTTCGCGTCAACTTCTAAGAAGCCAAACCCCTTTTCGGTGGCTTTAATCGTCCCTTCTTTTTTAGGAAGAGTTTCTTGAATTTGCTGCTTTAGCTGTGCAAGTAACGGATTGTCTTGGAACATGTATCTACTTCTTAACAATGAAAGTGCGGACACTATACCCAAATGCCCGGGGTATGCCTAGCCGAAATACGGAGCGAGAGATTAGGTTTTAAGCGTATTGGATGTAAAACTGATGACGGTTTATACAGAAATTTGTCATCGACAAGAAAATTGTGATGTATTTCAATTTTTTCTGGCTTTTTTTGTGCTTTTAGGGAATAATCCGCCTCCTTGTTTACGTCCCTAGCGGCTTGATGCGATTTGCTACTTATCCGCATCTGAATGGAATCAGCTCTTTAAGGTTTGCTTTAGAAAGCAATCTGGATCAGTTTGGAATTGGTAGAGCTCGTGGGACCTTAGTTAATAATTGATAAATGGGATCCCAATGCAAGATTCTTCAATTCAGTTTAGCGATTTATCGCTGAACGATTCAATCCTTTCTGCTCTTGACGGAATGGGTTTCGTATCTCCAACTCCTATCCAAGCTGCGGCAATTCCGCACTTGTTAGCAGGTAAAGATGCACTAGGTAAAGCTCAAACTGGTACTGGTAAAACAGCTGCATTCTCTCTTCCACTGCTTAACAAGCTAAATCTTGACCAGCGTAAGCCACAAGCTGTGGTTCTAGCGCCAACTCGCGAACTTGCTATTCAAGTTGCAGCGGAAATGAAAAACCTTGGTCAAAATATCAATGGTTTAAAAGTATTAGAGATCTACGGTGGTGCGTCTATCGTTGATCAAATGCGTGCACTGAAAAACGGTGCTCACATCGTTGTTGGTACGCCTGGTCGTGTTCAAGACTTAATCAACCGTGACCGTCTACACCTAGACGAAGTACACACGTTTGTTCTTGATGAAGCAGACGAAATGCTGAACATGGGCTTTGTTGATGACGTAACAGAGATCATGGAGCACGCTCCAGAAACAGCACAGCGCGTTCTATTCTCAGCGACTATGCCTCCAATGCTTAAGAAAATCGTTGATCGTTTCTTGCGTGAGCCAGAGTACGTTGACGTTGCTGGTAAAAACCACACAGTAGACAAAGTAGAGCAGCAGTTCTGGGTTGTTAAAGGTGTAGAGAAAGACGAAGCAATGTCACGTCTTCTTGAAACTGAAGAAACCGACGCGTCAATCGTATTCGTACGTACTCGTCAAGACACTGAGCGCCTAGCTGATTGGCTTTCTGCGCGTGGCTTCAAAGCTGCAGCACTTCACGGTGATATTCCTCAGTCTCTGCGTGAGCGTACTGTTGATCACATCAAACAAGGTGTTATCGATATCCTAGTAGCGACTGACGTTGTTGCACGTGGTCTTGACGTACCGCGTATTACACACGTATTCAACTATGACATCCCATTCGATGTTGAGTCATACATCCACCGTATCGGCGTACCGGTCGTGCTGGACGTAAAGGTAAGGCGATCCTTCTAGTTCGCACTAACCAAATTCGCATGCTTCGTACCATTGAGCGTGTAACTAAGTCTTCTATGGAAGAAATCCAACTTCCTCTACGTGACAAAGTTGCAGAAGCTCGCCTAGTTAAACTGGGTGCTGAGCTCGAACAAGAGAAAGAGCATACCGCTCTAGATAAGTTTGCTGAGCTTGTAGAAAAACTACAAGAGAGCTTAGAAATCGACGCAGCAACATTGGCAGCGATTTTACTTAAGCGTCAACAAGGCAAACGTCCTCTTTTCTACATTGGTGAAGACCCAATGGTTGCGGCTATTGAGCGTGACAAGCAACGTCGTAAAGAGCGCCGTGRAGGTGGTCGTGAGGCGGTCGCGAGGTCGTGAAGGACGTCGTAGCTTTAACACTGCTGATTGGGATACATACCAATTACAAGTTGGTCGCGAACAAGGTGTTCAAGTTAAAGATATCGTAGGTGCGCTTGCGAACGAACTTGGCCTAACGAAAGGTTCTATCGGTGCTATTAAGCTAGATCGTGAATCTACGTATGTTCAGCTACCAAAACAGATGACTTCTGAAGTTGCTGGTAAGCTTCGTAAACTTCGTATTCGCCAAAAAGAAGCGGGTGCGGTAGTGGTTGATTTCACTGACTTCCGTGAGCCTCGTGGTCGCCGTGAAGGTGGACGTCGTGACGGAAACCGTGATGGCAACCGCGGTGGTTACCGTGGCAACCGTGAGGGTGGCAGCTATCGTGGTAATCGCGAAGGCAACCGTGAAGGCGGTCGTGGTCGTGATGGCGAGCGTCGTTTTGATCGCAACCGTGGCGGTGACCACCGTGGTAGCCATCGTGGCGAGCGTAGTTTCTCACGCAACCGTCGTGACGAAGCATAATACTTCGCATACTCAAAAATAGTTGAAAGCCGGGCTGATGCCCGGCTTTTTTGTATGATGAATATGCAACTTAGGCGAACATGCCCTATAATCAAGGAATGCGAGGGATTAAATTCAAGATTCGAATTAAATAAGACCTTGATCGTTGTCAATAAATATCATTTTGATACAGTTGTTTGTATAAAAGAAAGTTGAAAGATTCAAAAAATATTGAATAATACAAACAATTATTAGGAAGTTGTCTTCCCTCAATGCCCAAAACAGGATATCCCCCCATGTCTAACTCGTTTGTTCTCGTGATTAACTCTGGTAGTTCATCTTTGAAGTTTGCTGTTATCGATTCAGCGAATGGTGAAGCAGTTCTGTCTGGCCTTGGAGAGTGCTTTGGCCTTCCTGAATCTCGTATGAGCTGGAAGTTTAATGGCGAAAAAACAGAAATCGCTATTGAAGGTGATGACAGTCACCACAAAATCGCCATCAGTAAATTGGTTGGTTTAACTGAGGAGCTGGGTCTTCAAGAGAACATCGTGGCGGTTGGTCATCGTATCGTTCATGGTGGCGAGAAATTCACTAAGACTGTGCGTATCAACGAAGAAGTGACAGCAGAGATTGAGAAACTTGCGGACCTAGCTCCACTGCATAACCCTGCTGGTGCAATTGGTATTCGCGCCGCAATGGAAGCTTTTCCGTCTCTTCCTCAGTTCGCGGTCTTTGATACAGCATTCCACCAAACCATGCCTGAGCGCGCGTACACAGGCGCAATCGCTAAAGAGCTTTATACAGACTACGGTATCCGTCGCTATGGTTTCCATGGCACTAGCCATTACTTTGTTAGCCGTGAAGCGGCAAAAATGATCAATAAGCCAATTGAAAACTCAAGCTTTATCTCTGTGCATCTTGGAAATGGCGCGTCTGTTTGTGCCATCAACAACGGTGATTCAGTGGATACGTCGATGGGCTTCACTCCGCTATCTGGCCTTATGATGGGAACGCGTTGCGGTGACTTAGACCCAGGTATCATTGAATATCTTTTAAAGAAAGGTTGGTCACAAGATAAAGTGTTTACCGCACTGAACAAAGAGTCAGGTTTCTTGGGTGTATCCGGTGGTCTAACGAGCGATGCTCGCGGTATTCTAGAAGCTATGGAGCAAGGGCATGAGGGCGCAAAACTGGCGTTCCAAGTCTTTACTTACCGCGTATCAAAGTACATTGCTTCTTACTTGGCGGCTTTGGATTCATTTGATGGCATCATCTTTACTGGCGGTATTGGCGAAAACTCAATGCCTATTCGCAGCCAAATCCTAAGCAATCTAAAACTACTTGGTTTTAAAGAAGATGTGAAAGCAACGAAGACGCTCGCTTTGGCAACGCTGGTATTATCGGTAAATCTGAAATGCTCGATGCGGTAGCAATGGTTATCCCGACCAATGAAGAGTTTGTAATAGTACAGCAGTCAATGGCGCTACTTTCTAAGCAGTAGTATCCAATGGGAACAGTAAAGGGCTAACACTTGTGTTAGCCCTTTTTTTATCTTTAATTCATGGATTTGTGATCTTGATTGCTAAAGATCAACTTTGGTCATTGATCATTTTTCAAAAATCGCAATAATCACTCCAACACCACATGAGAGCGCAATAGTACATTTAATGTTTCTAAGGATATAAAATGAATAAAGCTACAACTCTCTTAAATACTAACACTGCCTACATTTACTCTCGTGTAAGCAAAGAAGCACAAGTTAATGGTGATGGCCTTCGTCGTCAGATCGATAACGCTTTTCGATTTATTGATTCAAAAAACAGAGAATTGATAGAGAAAGGCTTGCCAACTTACGTCGTGGCAGACGAATTAATTACGGACAGGGGGTTATCTGCATACAAAGGCTATAACACGGCGGCTAATGGCGGGTTAGGGGCTTTTTTGGAAGCGGCTAAAAGAGGCGAGGTAAAGCGAGGCTCTCTGTTAGTGGTAGAAGCCGTTGACCGTATTAGTCGAATGCCAGCGGATGAGTCACGCAAGACATTCAGCTTGTTTAAAGAGTATGGTATCGATGTTGCCATCGTGAAGTTTGGTGTAATCATAAAACATAGTGAAAGTACAACTCTTGAGAATGATTTATTGATCACCGCTGCTATCCACCTCGCACATATGGAAAGCCAGCAGAAGTCTAATAGGATCAATGATCGCTTCGAAGAAAAGCGCAGGCTAGAAAAGTTAGGTGGAGCTAAGCGTACAACAATTTGCCCGCTTTGGATGAAAATATCTGAAGATAAAAAGAGTTTTGAGTTAATACCAGATCGTGCTCGTGTAATGCGCCGTATTATTGACATGAAATTGAACGGTATAGGCTGCCAACGCATTGCTAGTACCCTTAACGAAGAGGGCGTGCCCTATTTCAATGGTAAAACGTGGTCAACGCGTATCGTGCTTAAGTATTGCAAGATGATACAACTCTACGGTGCTTTTCAGCGAGTCCGTCATATAAGAACAGAAAACGGTACTCAGAAACAGCCTTGGGGTGATATAGAGAAAGACTACTACCCTGCGTTAATCGATGAACAAACGTTCTTAAGATTAAAGAACTCGTTTAAGAAATCGGGTGGACGACAAACAGGAGCTTTTAGTAACTTGTTTAGTGGTCTTCTTTGTTGCCCGAAGTGTGGCTCTTCAATGAGCTATTACAAACCAAACAGAGGAACTCTTAAAGTTCGATGCAGAAAGCAGCTAGATAAACAAGGTTGCGATCAGAGGGCGTTAAACTATGAGGAAATAGAAGAACGTCTAATCCGTGCTCTAGCAGGCTTAGATTACGCAAAGCTCAATGATAGTAGTTTTGTTGATGTAAGTGCAGAGCTTAGCCTGTTAGAAGCCACTATGGCAGAGCTAAAGGAAAATGTTAATGTTGTTTCCACGCAGCTTATGAAAAACACGGATCCACGTATCTGCGAGACGCTTACGGATAAGCTTAGTCAGCTATATAGTGATATCGATTTCAATAAAGCTAAATTCGATGAGTTGTCTACTTTACATAGTAATTACGATATTTCGGTCATCGATAACCTAGAACTCGCTGAGAATAAAGATAGGGAGCGTTATAATCACTTTGTTAAACAGTTTGTTAAATACATAATCTGTACTGATAAGAAACAAGGTGGGTCGATTCGTGTAGTGTTTAAAGCTGATGCGATAGGTGAGTTGCCATTTAACTATGATTCTGATGATCGAAACGATAAAGCCATAAGCGAAGTATTCACGGCTAACCGTCCTATCACTAATGCTGATACTGTGCGAACCATTAATATAGATAAAAGTTCGACGGTGTATCTGCCACTCTTAAAGGAGATTACAGATGTTAAGCAGCCTAGTGATTTATCTGATACTAGAGATCGTTTGAAATATATGCATGCGGTACGTGTTGCAGTTAGCCGAGACCCAAAAAATGGGGCGAGATAGCTAAGAAAGCTCAGCTAAAATATTAAAAATAAAATGAAAAATTACCGCTGTTAATTTAAATAATTACAGCGGTAATTTTTATATTAAATACATTTGTTTTTTATAATTAAACTGGTAATGATGTTAAGTGATTTGCTAGTTATAATTATTAAATCAAAGATTAAATATTTATTAAAATAATTACATTTTTACTCTAAGATAGAGTAAAAGCCTCCTTTTTCTACTCTACTGCATAGTAATTGCGGTAATTACTCGCACTACATGAGAGCAATATCCAACAATACCCGCACTGCATCAATGCAAAAGTCCCTTAAATATCAGAATCCTTAAAATAGACAAAAGGTTGACTTTTGATTTATTTAATTATAATGATCAAAAAACAATGCTTAAATTGCGCAAAATGATAGATAATAAATATAGAAAGATTAATTAATTTAATCCTCTTTTTTAATGATTAATATGATGCAAGCTGTGTCTGCGTTGTATTTGTCCCAAATAAAACTCCGACCTTGTACTCCGCCTGTTAGTTGGTTGCACTAACCACCTGCGGTGTTAGCGCTAGAAAGTCACTTGCCTCAAGTCCTGCTCTTTAAAAATATAAAAATAAAACCAATAACAATAAATAAAAGGAAATAACCAAAATGAATAATCCATTATTAGAAACGTTCAGGAACGCTAGTAGCGATGATTTTAAAGCTATTGAAGCAGCCCTCAAACAAATCAAAAAAGAAAAGTACAAAGCTCGTAAAGAGCCTACAGAACTACAAATCAAATCAGTTAAAACAAACCTTACAGAGCGAGAGTATGCCGCACTAATAGAAAAGCAGTGCGCGGCTGGTTACTCTAAGTTATCCGCTTT
>ASHK01000090.1 GCA_000695745.1 Vibrio madracius
GTGCGTGTCACCGTTAGTTGCTAGAACTTCAAATGTTTTTTCGCCTTCAACTTCATCGATTTCGATGATAGAGATATCGAATGTACCACCACCAAGGTCATAAACAGCGATAGTGCGATCGCCGCCTTTCTTGTCTAGACCGTAAGCAAGTGCTGCTGCTGTTGGTTCGTTGATGATACGTTTAACTTCTAGACCTGCGATACGACCAGCATCTTTCGTTGCTTGACGCTGTGCATCGTTAAAGTAAGCAGGAACAGTGATAACTGCGCCAGTTACTTCCTCACCTAGGAAGTCTTCTGCAGTTTTCTTCATTTTCTTAAGTACTTCAGCAGATACTTGAGGAGCCGCCATTTTTTGGCCTTTCGCTTCTACCATGCATCACCGTTGTCTGCCTTAACGATTTTATAAGGCATGATTTCGATATCACGCTGAACTTCATCATCTTCAAAACGACGACCGATTAAACGCTTGATTGCAAATAGCGTGTTCTCTGGGTTTGTAACTGCTTGACGTTTTGCAGGTTGACCTACCAGTGTCTCGCCATCGGTATAAGCGATAACCGATGCGGTAGTGCGTTCGCCTTCCGCATTTTCGATCACTCTTGGTTTGTCACCATCAAGAACAGCGACACATGAATTTGTTGTACCTAAGTCAATACCGATAATTTTACTCATAATAATACCTCTCCTCTTCGCATTATTTAATCTAATGCAAAGTGTTTAATTCTGTTGTTTCTATATGAGTGCAAACCTTTGAGATTTACACTCTAGATGTTGTTAGACTGCATGTAAAAACAGCAATACTTTTTAGATAAGGTTGGTGCGAGCCAATTTCAAATCGAATTCTAAAATCGCCTTATCCAATGCTGCGTCTCAATGATTATTTATTGATTGAGATCTTACGTGGTTGCATTGCTTCTGGAACTTCACGAACAAGGTCAACGTGCAGTAAACCATTCTCCATACTCGYSGCTTTTACAGTTACGTAGTCAGCAAGTTGGAATTTACGTTCAAAGTTACGCTCTGCGATGCCTTGATAAACGTAGTTAGGTTTGTTTTCTTGTGCCTTAACTTCACCAGACACGATCAACATGTTTTCGTTCTGAGTAAGAGTTAATGCCTCTTCGGAAAAGCCTGCTACAGCCATCGTTATACGATAGTTGTTCTCGTCTTTCTGTTCGATATTGTATGGAGGGTATCCATTAGAAGACGGTTTTTTCGCACTATTTTCCGCTAGGTTGAATAGACGATCAAAACCAATGGCATGACGGTATAGGGGAGAAAAATCTACATTACGCATAATACTATCCTCAAAAATAAGCAATAGTTCTTGGTTTCTAATCCACCAAGACCGGAGACATACTCTATTGCGCCACGCTGGCGCCGTAAGACATATGTTCCAAGTGTTAACAGGTTAAAGGCATTCACTGAACATCGACTATTGCGACTTCAGTATCCTTCGATTACAGTTGCCATTGCTTCCCTAATAAGGCGAAGTGTGCAACTTAAGAACTCCATTCGGCAGTTCGTGTAATCAATATATGCTTCCGAAATAAACCTGTCAACACCAATATTAGTTTTTTTTATTCTTTTTCTTTCGGAAGTACCGCCACTGTGATCATATCCTTCAGGTCAATTTGTTTTGCCAACTGTTGAATCTCAGCCTTAGTCACCGCCAAAGCAAGCGATTTAAACGACTGCTCATTAGCAAGATCTTCGGGATAACTCGAAGCTTTGTATACGAGGCCAAACCAGAATCCATTGTTCTCATAACTTTGTTCAATACCATCCACCATCGGTGTTACCGCGCGTTTGAGTTCATCACTCGACACACCCGTTTGTTGGATGTCTTTAATCAACTGGCGATAGATATCGAAAACCACATCCACATTGTCGACCGTGGTATTACTGTTTAAGTTGAGGTAACCATAGTCCTTGTACAATAGCGATTGCGATGAATCGACCCAAGGTGAGTACGCCTTGCCTGTTTTTTCACGAATGGCATCGTTAACGCGCAGCTGTAAAATGGATCGCAGCACTGCCAGCCCCACGACTCTCTTGTAGTCGCGTCCATCGGGAAGCGCAAAGTAGCCTGAAGCCAGAGCAGTATTCTGCTCGCCTTGGTGGTACAGCGTATAGTGCTGACCAACCTGAAGTTGAATATCCTCTCTTGGTCTGGCAACAAAGTCTTGTGCCTTGATATCTAATGCACCAAACGTCTGAGCCACATAATCCACTGCCTGCTGCTGGGTGATATTTCCTAGCAAAGACACCTCGATTGGACCTTGCTTTACCGATCGGTCAACAAACGGCTTCAATGCTGTTAACGGTAGTTTTTCGATCACCGCTACTTTCGGGTACTCCCAACGCGGATCATCTTGGTACAACACCTTACCGAAGTTAAAACCTAACACGCCTTCAGGGGTGGTCGGATAACTGTCATAAACCGACTTAAGGCTCTCTACGGCCAGCGCATGTCCACTTGTTCTGTATCCCGGATGCGTCAGAAACGCAGTAGCCACTTTTAATTGATCGAGAACATCTTGAGGTGGAACTCGATATTGCCCTTCAATCGCATCATCCGTTAGGTAATAGCTGGCACCAATTTGTCGCCTGAAAAAATCGCTCTCAGGTCGTTAATATCATGTTTTTCCAAACCACCAGCGATGAAAGCCGAATCAAACAGAGTCGCTAATGCGGCCTCTTTTTTCGCGAGATCAAGCTTACCTTTACCCACTCGAATACTGATATAGACGGCGTTGGATTCAAATTCTGTCGGCTTAACGTTGAGATAAACACCATTATTGAATCGATAGCGTGTCACGTCGCCAAACGCGGTTTTCTCGACTAACTTGGCTTTCCCTGGTTTGCCGAAGTTCTGATAAGCAAACGCCACTTTGTCTGCTTCTACATACGACGTCACTGGTGTCGATTCACTGTTTTTGTAAGCCTCAAGGACTGTCTCAGCCGTCACGTTAGACTCTGGTTTGTCCATGACGTAAATTCTGGGGTATGGGTTACTCCAATGTTGGTTGAAAATCTGATTAAAGCTAGCAGTGTCTTTTGATAAAACATCACTTTCAAATAATGACAGCGCAAACTCGTTACTCGTCGATACCATTTTATTGTTGATATCACTCACAATGCCTGCGGCATAGCTCGAACTCAATGTATCCTTTGTTGCTTGCGCATCCAGTTTTAATAACGTGTGATATTTATCAAGTTGGCGTTGAATTTCTTGATCGGAGAATCCGTATTTGACAGCCTGTCTTAGTGACGACTCCAGCATATTAACCCCAGCCTGCCATTGGCCCGCTTTTGTCGCGACACTCAGTTGATTACTGGTGACCACATCAAACTGATTATAGGAACCAACATAAGGTGATAACAGCTCACCTTGACTCGAAAAAGCCATTGTTTCTAATCGATATTGAAGGGCCTGATTCGCAATGTGAAGCATAAATTCATCCACTCGCTTAGCGCGAGAATCAGGAGCTCGATTGATAGGCTCTAAATAATTCAACTCAACGTGCGTAGTAACATTACTATCTTTGAATACCCTCGCCTCAGCGGACGTTGGAAAGGTCACTTGTTTAGCATAGGGAGCAGTGTCTTGACCTTTACTATCCCAACTGGCGAATTGTTTCTCAACCATGGTGAAGACAGATTGGACGTCAACATCGCCCGCAATGACTATGGTGGTGTGGTTAGGAGTGTAATAATTATGGTAGAACGCCTTTAACCTCGATTGATTGACGGCCTTCATACCCTCCAACGTCCCAAGTGGAATACGGTCAATGATATTCGCTCCTTGAAGCACATAGCTTGACCAATCTTTGAGTATCCTTAAATCTAGCGTGGTTCGCTCGCGTACTTCTGATGAAATAACCGGTAGCTCACGAGCAATGGCATCCTTCTCTAGCGTCAGCTCTGACGCCGTTTCTCGCATCAAAAAAAGCGCCGTGGACAGTGTCTCTTGATCGTTTGTTGGCAGATCTAGCATGTACACTGTTTGTTGAAAGCCCGTTTCCGCATTACTGTCTTTTCCAAATGACAAACCGTGTCGTTCTAGAATTTGAATCATGTCACCTTCTGGCACATGGGTAGAGCCATTGAAAGCCATATGCTCTAAGAAGTGTGCGAGACCTGGCTGTTTACCCGTTTCTTGCAGCGAACCTGCACCAATTCGCATGCGAATTGAGATGGTTTTTTTGGGCTTACTATTTTGAATCACCACCACGCGCATGCCGTTATCCAGTTGCTTGACGTGTATTTTTTCACTAAGGGGTAAATCTGACGGTTTAAACCAAAGCGTGTCTTTTCGATCCGGTGTTTCGACATGAGCGACTGCTGCAAAAGAAAGTAAAACTAGTAGCAGAGCGGCGAAGTAGGTTTTGAATCTCTTAACTAAGATTTGGGGCGCTTGTGGACGGTACATAGTTAAATCCCTGTCATTTGTCTTTGTCACCAGCATGTAACACATAACATATACTTTTGATACATATGAAACAAAGTCTACTAAAAGACAACGTAAAACACTGTATCGCTCAGTACATACTTTTTTGACAATTACACTTGTTTGCGAAAACATCTGTGACTAATTGCATAAATTGGGTTTTTTTACTAATTGAACGCACATCACAGTATGGATTGCAAAACAAAGTTCTGTTCTCATATAAGGGTTCTTAAAGACGAAATTGAGTGACTTAACAAAAAAACTATGCACGAACAATGTCAGTTGGCGACACTCACTCTCCCCCAAGATTCGTCTTTGCGCTTGTAATATAAGGAGTTATACAATGCCGAAAGAAAACCAGTATTCCCACATTTCCAGTAATGCTCGTCTTCGTAATACGACTGCGATGATCTTAGCAGGAGGTAAGGGAACCAGGCTTAAAGAGCTCACCTCAACAATTGCGAAACCAGCCGTGTCGTTTGGCGGGAAGTTTAAGATTATCGACTTTACGTTATCAAACTGCATCAACTCTGGAATTCGTCGAGTTGGTGTACTTAACCAGTATATGCGCAAGACCTGATCACTCACATTCAATCAGGTTGGCAATCGTCTTATTCTGCACTGGGTGAAGGGGTTCATATTATTCCAGCACAGCAACGTGTTGGCGAAAACTGGTATCGAGGCACAGCAGATGCTATCTATCAAAATCTAGACCTCATCAAGCGACATGATCAAACGGAACGCATATTGATCCTCGGTGGTGACCATATCTATAAGATGGATTACTCGCGCATGATCAACTTCCATGTGGAAAGTGGTGCCGACGTAACCGTGGCATGTATCCAAAAACCTATCGAACAGGCATCCGCTTTCGGGGTAATGGGACTCAATGAGGAAGGCGATATTATTAACTTCGTCGAGAAGCCCGAAAACCCAACACCTATGCCGAACGATGATTCCAAGGCTCTTATCTCGATGGGGATCTACATATTTAATGTCGATGTTTTGGATGCGGAGCTGCGACAAGCCTTAGCCTGCCCTAACTATCAACACGATTTTGGGCACAATATCATCCCAAGCCTCATCGGGCGCAGTAATCTCAAAGGTTATGTGTTTACCGAACGAGGCCACCCAGGAGCGAATGCTTACTGGCGAGATGTCGGTCATGTAGATGAATACTACGCTGCGACGATGGACTTACTTGCACCAACACCAGAGCTTGATATTTATGATAAAAGCTGGCCCATTATGACCAATCAGCTTCAACGTCCTGGTGCCAAGTTCTTGTTTAATGATCCAAACCGCCGAGGCTATGCCGTTGACTCTGTTGTCTGTGCAGGCGCGATAATCTCCGGCGCGCATGTAACACACACCTTGGTGTCTTACGATGTCCGAATCGACGATTTTTCTGAAGTCACCGACTGCATTTTGCTGCCTAATTCATCTATCGGCCAAAATTGCAAATTAAACCGCGTCATCGTTGGCGATAATTGCCATATACCGAATGGTATAGAGATTGGTATTGATTTGGAATTGGACAAGCAGCGCTTCACCGTTACTGAAGGTGGCATCGTGTTAGTAACAGAGGATATGTTCCCTCTCCAAGACACCAATTCACAAAGTGCAGAGAACAAACAAGCCACGTTAACCGTTTAACATTCCCCCATGTTTTTCCCTCAGCGCCCTATTTATTAGGGCGTTTTTTCACTTCCTGATTGTTACTCATTAACCTCAAGCTCAAACCTTGTTATACGGCCGATGACTTTTGATTTCTTTCAAAAACACACATCTAACTCAGCGTGACATTAATCTCACCGTGACGTTTTATGGATTCAATCCAAGTATTCACTTCTTCGCCCTCAGGCATGACAGCGTCCACACAATAAGTTTTGCCAATTTCGGTCGCCTTGCCCTTACCAAAGTTATGATAAGGAAGTACCTCCACCTTCAAAATATTCGTCATGGATTTTGCGAGGCTTGCAATCGCCTCAAAATGCTCATCACTAAGGTTATAGCCGGGAATCATCGGGCAACGCAGAATCACTGATGCACCGAGTTCATTTAGAGCATGAAGGTTAGTATCAACCAAGCGGCGGGTCATTCCTGTAAGTGTTTTATGAGGTCGTCTCCGGTCGCTTTGTAGTCGAATAGAAATAGGTCTACATACGGAGCTATTGCACGATAATGCTCTGTTTTCGACGCACCATTGGTTTCAATGCAAACATGTACGCCATTGGCTTTGCACATTTTCGCCAACGCCAAACAGAAATCGAACTGCTTCAGCGCTTCTCCACCGGAAAGCGTGATCCCACCACCTGACTTATCAAAATAGACTTTGTCCTTAATCACCTCAGAGTAGACTTGCTCGACTGTCATTTCTTTTCCATAGATTTTGAGTGCATCTTGCATACAAGCATCAACGCACTGACCACAGGTTTGGCAAGCGTCAAAATCTACTTTGTGGTGACCATCATTATCAAAACTGTGCACGCCATTCGGGCAGACTTGCTCGCAGCGACGACAACCGACACATTTATCAGCGTTAAAGGCGAGCTGTTTCTGAGCGCTTAAGGATTCAGGGTTGTGACACCAGACACACTTCATCTGGCAACCTTTCATAAACACAGCCGTCCGAACACCAGGGCCATCATTGACGCTGAATTTCTGAATGTCGAATACAACACCAGTTGTGGATTGAGAAGTGGTGGTTTGAGACGTAGAGTTTTTGATGAGCATGTGTTGCCTCATAACTATCGCAGGAAAAAAGGGCGAACATAAACTGCCTTGTTCGCCCAATTGGAGGTGTTTAGTCGTTAAGGGTACGGTTTAGAATTTCTAGCTGTACGTCTTTATCCAAGTTGACGAACTTAGCACTGAAGCCACCCACTCGAACCACAAGATTCGGGTACTTTTCTGGATTGTGGTATGCGTCTTCAAGCTCACCTTTACCTACCACACTCACCATGATTTGTGGACCACCTTGTTCAAAATAGCCATCCAGTAGCGCTTCAACAACCATGCGTTTGTTTTGGTACATATTTTTGCTGAACTTCATGTTTTGTACTGACCCGGCATGTACTTCAGCTTTTAACTTCGCCAACGAGTTCAGCATCGCCGTTGGTCCATTTTTATCCGCACCACTTTGTGGGTTGTTAGCGTTGCTCATATACACTCCCGTGTGACGACCATCTGCCGAGGCACTGGTTGCACGTCCCCACTCCGTGTTAACTTGGTTGTTGATGATGACCACTAGGTAGCTATCCATACCCACCTTCGCAGCGGAGTCTTTGATACCGTTACAAATGTATTCGTGCATTTCCACTGCAATATCATCGACATACGCGTCATCATTACCAAACTTCGGAGCATTGATAAGATCGTATTTCATACGGTCATAACCATCAAAGTTGACTCGTAACGCCTCAATAAGCTCACAATAGCTGTACTTTTTGTCGTCGAAGATGACTTTTTTGATTGCCGCTAAAGAATCATAAGCGTTGGTATTACCGTAAGTTTCGTTAGTACCGCCCAGTTTATACACACCACCGTCAAGCAGTGCTTTGCTGCGTCCGATACAATCGTCCGTCAAGATGCTGGTAAATAGGAAACCCACTTCTTGATTCATCACTTGATAAGAGAATGCTTGCGCTTTCGACGTCAGATCGATATAGAAATCCAGCAGATCTTTGTAGTTCTTAACCACATCTTCAAAGCTTGTTACCTGTTCAGGTCGTAACAATACTGTGCCACCGCTCTTGTTCTGTCCGTCCCAGAAGTCCGTACCACCGGTAAGTGCAATGTTGAGGATCTTAAGAATATTGATACACGTATTCGGTGTCCCAACACTTTTGCCCGACAGCACAAATTCACCGCAACCAAATGGGACATACTGCTGTGCATCTTGTTCAGAAATCTGCATCGATTTCATCACCGCAGGAACGTTCACATCATCGTTATACAGAATCGGATAAGTCAGGCCCTCACCAATGGCATCTAACGCATTTTGGTAAACCTCTTGGTTCATCCCTTGGTAAATACGAAGGGTGAACTGCGGTTCAGTATCTTTATTTTCACGCACCGCTTGAATAGCAAGTTTGCAATAGACATCGGCTGTCGTTGGATTACGGCGTCCATGACCACCAACCACCACACGGCCGTTTACCGTGGTTTTTCGTGCTTCGATAAGACGATAATGTGATCGAATATAGTTGATCGCTTGACGTTCAGTAATTCGACCTGCCTCTAAATCAGCGACGAGCAAATCACCCAAATAGTCGTCCATACGGCCAAAGTTCACTACACCAGAACACAAGCTGTACAACCATGAAAGCTGAATACCTTGCAAGAAGGTCTGTGGTTTGTCGCTGCGAATAGCATTGAGTGCATCGATCAAATCATTCATTTGATGTTTGCGCGTTAAGTCCGCCGTGGTTTCAAGTTCTGCAACACAGAGTTGAATGTGATGGTCTATCACTTTCTCAACAATATCAAAACACCCTAAAAAGGCTTCATGCAGTGCCAAGGCTTTTTCATCTGCAGCAGCGCGAGCAGATTCTAGTTTGTCACCGATAAGCTGGCGCATACCTGCGATACCGTTATCAATTAACTTGTTGTAATCGAGGTACATACCACTAAGGCGAGCGGTGGCGATGGCTGGATAGTTAACGTCAACAAACTTACCTAAAGTGGTTTCCGTTAGAGTTTGACGGAAATAAATTGAGCGTGTGTCTCTTTCTTTCCAATAGTCTAATAGTGCGTCGACTCGGTTATGCGCCTCTTCTGGCAGTTCAGCTTTGAAGGCATCCAGTTTATCAAAGTTGCAGTAGTGACCCACACCACCGACAGAAGTCACACTACCAAAACCAATCGGTAAAGCATCTAAGCGTCCAACGACAATATCTTCTGATTCAATTTGACGGAACAACGCAGGATAGAGTTCAGACAAACAAGCGACTTCACGCGTGTACAAATTCTCTTCTTGTTGATGGGCTTGTGTATAGGCTTCCATGATTTGAAGCTGAACCATTGCAGGCTTCTCGCACGGGATCTTCTTGTTTACGTCTACTTGGCTTGGGTTGTTTTCGATTTTGGATGACATGGTAGGGCTCCTGGTATCTTTATGGGATAACCATAAATCCCCGCGAAAAATATGTAAATACAAATATTGGTGATTTTGCCAAAAGAATGATCGAGATCATGCATCAAAAATGTTACCAAGCACTTTGTTTTAGAATGGGCTTTTCTGGTAACATCATGATCATTAGAGGTTAGTCTCTCGATATAACGAGCCAGATATGTGTTAACAGGTAAGTGTTTGAGAGGCTTTGGTCAGCAATTTGTATAGTTGTAAATGAAGTAATGAAATACGTAGAAGTTTATCAAGCAATCAAGGCTGACATTATTAATGGCCTTTCCCCTGCTTGGTCTCAGCTCGAGGGTGAGCATGCACTATCGGATAAATTTGGCGTCAGTCGTCCCACGTTAAGAAAGGCGATTGAAAAGTTAAAACAAGAGTCTTTTGTCCATTCAAGACAAGGATCTGGTATTTTTGTTAACCCACCGGAATTCTATCAAGACAATAACTTAACCAGTATTTCGGAGCGAATTAACAAAGATACTGACTTAAAGAATATTGTCCTAGAATTTGGTTCAGTCCTTGCAAATCAGTCACTTGCTGATAAATTCCGTTTAGAGATTGGGGCGAGTCTTCACCACTTTAAACGAATGCGCATCATTAATGGTGAACCTGCTATCCTTGAAGAAACTTGGATGCCTAAGAGTTTGTTTCCCGACTTTACCGAAGCACACTGCGAGCATTCTGTGCTTACCTATGTGGAACAAGTCGCTGGGTATAACATTAGTCACGATGCGAAAACCATCTCCGGAAAGACCCTGAACGACAAAGAAGCTTTCTTATTAAGGGTTGAACCCGGACACTTGTGCCTTTCCATTCAGCACCACGTTTATCTCCTACATTCGGTACTCGCTCAATATACCATTGAAACTCTCACCTCAAATGAGCTCACCACCGTCTCTATTCGCTGATTAATCAGTTATTTATTATGATTTTACAAGCGGATTACATGATTTGTAATCGCTT
>ASHK01000091.1 GCA_000695745.1 Vibrio madracius
TATGGCAATAACTACAGGTGCAAGACGAACAGAGCTCTTAAAGCTTCGCTGGAGTGATATTAACTTCCAAGACAGACGAGCACTCGTTGAGCAAAGTAAGAATGGTGAACCAAGAGTCCTTCCATTAATTGATGAGGTAATAGAAGAACTTCAAAAACGTAGAGAGGTAGGGCAGGGCTTTATCTTTCCTCACTCTAGCCACCAGCATCATTACTTCCAACATTTCGATAAGTATTGGCAGGCAGCTCTCAAAAGAGCTGGTATCACGAACTTCCGCTTTCATGATTTAAGGCATACAGCTGCTTCGATACTTGCAAACAATGGGGTGTCTCTTTTAGAGATCGGAGAAGTGTTAGGGCATAAGTCCATTCAAATGACGCAACGTTATGCCCACCTTTGTGTTGAAAATAAACAGGCAACCATCGACAGAGTCATGGGGGGAATAGTAAGTGGAAACTGAGGACATCTCACAAAAGCTCAGTGAATCGGATATGGATGCTATGGTTGAGTTCTTTTCTCTAGAGTTAGAAAAAGTGGAGAAAGAGATAGTAGAGATAATTCCATTCGAAAATGTATCAAGTAAGCATGACAGAGATGCGATTCTCGAACGTTGTATTGAGGCACTTTTGCATAAAGAAGAACTGGATCAAACCTCACTGTCATATTTAGTCAATAATTTAAGGCTTCTCATTGAAGGGAGGCGGGCGTTTAAACTACCAAGAGGAAGAGCTCCCTTAAGTTATGCTGACCAGAGGTGGAGAGCTTGTGTTGTTAAGTATGTTAGTGAGTTAGGAGCAACTCAAGCAGAATTAGCAGAGATAATAGGAGTATCTGAACGCTTGATTCAACAGTGGATGAGCTTTGCTAAGACTGAAGTTCGCTCTTACACAGTGACCAGAGAATATATTGAGACTCTCTTAGAGGATACAGTAAGCCCCCCTTCTGACCATAAGGGTATTATCAGAGCATTGAGTGACTATAGAAGGATAGAAATATACTAGTTCTCCTTTGTATACGTAACTCTTGAAAAAGGATGCTTGTACGGTTACCAGCGATGTTTTTTGCTATAATTCTCAATGAATGTATCTGGAGTTTTTTTAAGTGTCTAATTTTCAAGATAAAGATCGTCTTTTGGAGTCGGAGTTAAAAGCTCTGACCCTGAACTATATGCTTGAAAAAGGTTTCTTGAGTGTGGATGACGTTATATCTAACGAGTTTCTGCTGAAGTCCCTGCGCGACGAGCTGATATGGTTATAAGTAGAAATGATGAACTTTGGGCAGTTGAAGTAAAAAGTGAAGCGGATAGCTTATCTAGACTTGATGGACAGGTCCGTGCTTACCTAGATTGTTTTGATAAAGTTATCGTGGTTTCAGCGAGTAAGCATGTTAGTCATGTTCTACAGATGGTTCCTAGAGAGGTTGCGTGTTTGGGAAGTGAGAGGCTCTCGGATAGTTGTAGTCCAAAGAGGACGCAAACGTATTCAAAACTGTACCAAATCTCTGACTAGTATGCTGAAGTTGCCAAAGCTAAGAAGCTTACTCAAGAAATACGACTTTAATCTTGAATCTCGAAAGAGAAAGCACTTAGAGCAACTGGTTACGCAACATATCTCTTTGAAGTGTCTTCGAAAGGCTGTTTTGGATGAGTTTAATTCCAAGTACAGCCTTACGTCTAAAGTGTTTTTTGAAAGCTTAAATGGGAAAAAGGTGCGCTCAGAGGATCTCGAGGAACTGAGCGTCTATAAGAACCCAAACATTGTGATTTTGGATCATGAGGAAGAGCTAACTAAAATGCTTGCTGTATTTGATAACCTTGCCTTAAGTTCTCAAGGTGAGCGCAATTATCAAGAAGCCACTTGTGAAGCACCTTAAGCTTAGTCTACCCACTCCTCTTCAGTGCAAAGCTCTTCAATCACATCTGCATAGTGGATTTGTTGGTAGATGTGCAGGTTTATTCTTACTGCTGTAGCCCGATTGGGTGATGTGATTCCGAACTTATCCCCTAAAGCCGTTTTCTCTATCATCTGAGTTCCCCAAAGGCGTAAGTCATCATTCCAGTAATCGCTACGAATCATTTCAATTGCAGCTTCCTGGTATATCAACTCCTTTTCCCCTTCTTTAACTTCACTTGGGTCGTCATACTCTTTGCGTATAAATCTCCAGTCATGCTTCAACGCATAGTCAATCCTTGGAGGCGGAAGTGCACCACCACCTCCCAGTTTAGCTGCTCGAGCACTACCTCTGTCAGAGTAAACAATTCGTGATGGGGCTGAACTACTATTCTTTATTTTGTTGAATAGCTGTCGCTCGTAAATCGGCAATTCTCCACGATAAGAACCAGCAAAGCTGAATGGAAAGGATGTAGCAGATATGCATATCACTGATTCCGGAAAAACGGA
>ASHK01000092.1 GCA_000695745.1 Vibrio madracius
TCCCCAGAAATGACGCCGAGAAAACGCGTGTGCCACAGGGATAGCAAAGCCCACACTCAGTAACGTCGATAGACTGGCTTGCCAAAAGCTAAATTTAGCCACGTGCTGATAGTAAGAGTCAGTCAATAGCAGACCGATATCAGTCATTGATGAGTAGGAAAGCAGTGTCCACAGCGAAGCCAGCACATACATGGCGATGAGTAAAGCCAACGCTAAACCTGATTTGGTATTTGGGCCACAGTTACCTCAATGAAAACGGGACGCGATAATGCTTCATCGCACTAGGAAAGCTCTGGAATAAACATCGGTATCCCCCTGCTTAAGCAGGGGTACTAAGGTATGGATGTTATCCGATAACGGCTATTACTGAATCAGCGCAGACTGCCACTCGCGAATCCAAGCTTTTCGATTATCCGCCACTTCATCTGGACTGAATGTGAGCGCTTTACTTGGGATAATTAAGCTATCAAACCCTTCAGGAAGCTGACTATTGACCACCGGATACATCCAATTCCCTGTTGGAATTTTTGACTGAAAGTCCTCAGAAACAATAAACTGCATAAATTCATCGGCGAGCTTTTGGTTGTCACTGCTTGCCACTTTTGCCGCGACTTCTACCTGAGTGTAATGGCCTTCTGAAAAGTCTGCAGCGGCAAAACGCTTATCTTGCTCTGCAATAATATGGTAAGCCGGAGAAGTTGTATAAGAGAGCACTAAGTCAGACTCTCCCTCAAGGAACATAGAGTACGCTTCCGACCAACCTTTGGTCACCGTTACGGTCTTTTTCGCTAGCTTTTGCCATGCTTCACTAGAGTCATCACCATAAACTGACTTCATCCAAAGTAACAGCCCTTGTCCTGGTGTTGAGGTGCGCGGATCTTGATAAATCACCTTGAGATCATCACGTTGCTCAACTAGCTCTTTCAGGCTTTTCGGCGGATTCTTTACCTTTTCTTGGTTGTAAACAAACGCAAAATAACCGTAATCGAAAGGCACAAAAACATCGTCACTCCACCCATTTGGTAGATCAAGTGCCGAAAGATCAGCCTTGTTCTTTGCCAATAAACCTGAGGCTTTCGCTTCACTCATAAGATTATTATCAAGCCCCAGAACAACATCAGCTTGGGTGCTTGAACCTTCAAGGCGCAGGCGATTTAAAATCGACACGCCGTCATCCAGCGCAACAAAGTTGAGATCACATCCACATTTGGCTTCAAATGCTTTTTCAATGGCAGGACCAGGTCCCCAATCGGAAGCAAATGAGTCATAGGTATAAACGGTAAGTGTCTTCGCCGCCGCGAGTTGAGAGGCACTCAGAAGTGATGTTGCCAAAGCTAGTTTAGCGAGTTGATGTACTTTCACTGGTTCTATCCTTAGAGATATTTTTTAGTTATATGATCCAGAAAAAGCCTCCATAGAACGGAGTTCTCATCCCTACGCCAGCATTATCTGGATCAGGTATACGGGTGTCAGGTATTACCTTCTCTCAGCACCACTGCTAGTGCACCCCGTGAGTCACAACTTTAAGAAAGCGAATTGTAACCTTTTCGTCACAGATTCGCCAAATCTATCCCTAAATAGGTTTGATTGATGTGAGTTTAGCGCTGATCGTAGCCCCAGCGAGGAACAAGAGCCTGATCAATACCCATATGATCAAGTACGCGAGCAACAATAAAATCTATCAGATCTTCAATGGATTGCGGCTGATGATAAAAGCCTGGTGCTGCAGGCATAATGGTGACTCCCATTTGCGACAGCTTGTGCATATTTTCTAAATGTATGGTTGAGAATGGTGTCTCGCGCACCACTAACAGTAGTTGGCCGCGCTCTTTAATGACCACATCAGCAGCACGCTCAATCAAATTATCCGACATACCATGAGCAATCGCAGCCACACTGCCAGCTGAACATGGGCAGACAATCATTTGTTTAGGTGCCGCTGAACCAGAAGCCACTGGTGAAAACCAATCTTCTTTACCACACACCACCAGCTTGTCTGGTGAACACTTCAGCATTTCCACCAGAGCTTTGTGCGCGGCATCCGGCCCACTCGGCAGTTTAATATTATGCTCCGTTGCCAACACCACTCGCGCAGCGGAAGAGATCAATAAGTACACGGTATAATCTTGAGCTAACAAACACTCAAGCAGGCGCATCCCGTAAGGAGCGCCAGATGCACCAGTAAATGCCAGCGTGATCGCTTTCTCTGCGAGTTTCATTACGCTAATGCCTCTAACAATTTTTGATGAATACCACCAAAACCACCATTACTCATTACCAAGATTTGATCGCCTGGTTGCGCCTGTTCAACAATGGACTGCACCAGTTCGTCAATAGAGTTGCTTACGGTAGCAGGTTGCGAACAGGAATGAGCAACCTCTGCTACTGACCAGTCAATATTGTCGGGTTGGAACAAGAACACAGCATCGGCTTCATGAAGCGACTGCGCTAATGTCTCTTTGTGAACACCGCGTTTCATGGTGGCACTGCGTGGTTCTAAAACAGCTAGGATTCGCTGCTTGCCGACCTTGTTACGTAAACCGCCTAACGTCAGTTCAATTGCCGTTGGATGATGAGCAAAATCATCGTAAACCGTCACTTGATTGACTTCGCCTTTCAGCTCTAAGCGTCGTTTGGTATTAATAAACTTACCTAACGCTTCACAAGCAAGATCAGGAGTTACGCCAACATGCCTTGCTGCCGCAATCGCCATCAGGGCGTTATCGACATTATGGTCACCCACGAGATCCCATTTCACTTCCCCGACTTTGCCGCCATGCAGATACACTTCAAAATGCGAACCATCACGCTTTAACTTATGTGCATGCCAGTCAGCATTCTCTCCCGTGTGTTCCACCTCACTCCAGCACCCTCTTCCTAGTACGTCAGCTAACGCTTTATCTTTACGTGGTGCCAGAATGCGCCGTTTCCTGGCACAGTGCGAACTAAATGGTGGAATTGTCGTTTGATGGCTTCAAGATCATCAAAAATATCCGCATGATCGAACTCGAGATTATTCATTACGAGTGTGCGTGGATGGTAATGAACAAACTTAGAACGCTTGTCAAAAAAAGCGCTGTCGTATTCATCCGCTTCTACCACAAAAAACATCGATTCTCCGAGGCGAGCTGACTGGCCAAAGTTGCCTAATACTCCACCAACTAAGAAACCCGGTTGGTAGCCACAATCTTCAAGAATCCAACTTAGCATGCTGGATGTCGTGGTTTTTCCATGTGTCCCTGATACAGCCAGTACCCAGCGGTCATGCAAAAGAAACTCTTGCAGCCACTGCGGGCCAGAGGTGTATTTCAAGTTGTGATTAAGCACATACTCAACGCAAGGGTTACCGCGACTCATTGCGTTCCCTATGACCACAAGGTCTGGAGCCGGATCGAGCTGAGCTGGGTCAAACCCTTCAATAATCTCTATGCCTTCCGATTCCAATAATGTACTCATTGGGGGATAAACGTTCGCATCGCTGCCTGTCACTCGGTGTCCCAACTGCTGGGCCAACACCGCAGCCCCTCCCATGAAGGTACCGCAAATACCCAGAATATGAATGTGCATAGTTCGCTCTCTTAACTCTTTGCGTCTAATTTTACGCTATTGTCGCTATATATACCCAAAGCGTGCGTCAAAAGCGAGAAAGTTAGCGGTTAGGGAAATAAATGTGACATTCATCATACAAATCTGAGTATGGTAGGGTTACTTCATTACCATTAAAAAGTTCTGCCACCTACAATACACCTGTGTGTTGATGAATACCCCCAATAAACGCAATCGTTTGGTTGCTACCTTTCTCTCACACACTACCCCCAAGAAAATAAGCAGAAAAGTTAAGGATATAACATGTCTGAAATGCGCACCCTTGGCGAATTCATTGTTGAGAAACAAACTGATTTCCCCCACGCTAGCGGTGATTTATCTTCCCTTTTGTCTTCGATTCGACTCGCTGCAAAAATCGTAAACCGAGAAATCAACAAAGCTGGACTTGCTGATATTACCGGCTCTGTAGGTTCTGAAAACGTTCAAGGTGAAGCTCAGCAAAAACTTGATGTCTATGCTAACGACAAGTTTAAGGCCGCTCTGGAAGCGCGTGACCAAGTTTGTGGTGTTGCTAGCGAAGAGGAAGATGAGGCCGTCACTTTTAACAAAGAGCTCAACAAAAATGCCAAATACGTCGTGCTGATGGATCCACTGGATGGCTCGTCAAACATTGATGTCAATGTGTCAGTCGGTACTATCTTCTCGATTTATCGTCGCGTTTCACCGGTTGGTACTCCTCCGACTCAAGAAGACTTCCTCCAACCGGGTAACAAGCAAGTGGCAGCGGGCTACGTGGTGTACGGCTCGTCGACTATGTTGGTTTATACCACGGGTAAAGGCGTAAACGGATTTACCTACGACCCATCGATCGGCACCTTTTGTCTATCTCATGAAAATATGATGATCCCTCAAAATGGCACCATCTATTCCATTAACGAAGGCAACTATATTCGCTTCCCTATGGGCGTGAAAAAGTACATTAAGTACTGTCAGGAGAATGTACCAGAAGAAAAACGACCCTATACATCACGCTACATTGGCTCGTTAGTTTCCGACTTCCACCGTAATCTACTGAAAGGCGGCATCTATTTGTACCCAAGTACGCAAAGCCACCCGAATGGCAAGCTACGCCTTTTATACGAATGCAACCCAATGGCGTTCATCATGGAACAAGCTGGCGGCTTAGCGTCAGACGGTACGCAGCGTATCATGGACATCAAACCGACAGAGCTCCACCAGCGAGTCCCATTCTTCGTCGGCTCTAGCCAAATGGTTGAAAAGGTCGAATCTTTCCTAGAAGAGTATAAAGACCAATAACTTCGAAGTGCCTCTCAACAGAGGCACTTTTTGTTTTAAAAGTAACCAAGTATACTCTTTGAAAACGATTTGTGTTTCAGCCCTCTATTCCCTTATCAACGGAATAATGAATAAAGAAAAGGAAAGTCAAAATGAGCTTGAACAACGTACCTGCAGGTAAGTCGTTACCTGATGATATCTATGTAGTGATTGAAATCCCAGCCAACGCTGACCCCATCAAGTACGAAGTCGACAAAGACTCCGGCGCCGTTTTCGTTGACCGCTTTATGTCTGCGCCTATGTTTTACCCATGTAACTATGGCTACGTCAATGAAACACTTTCCCTTGATGGTGACCCTGTTGACGTATTGGTACCAACACCTTATCCCTTAATGCCAGGCTCAGTGATTCGCTGCCGACCAGTCGGCGTGCTTAAGATGACTGACGAATCTGGTGAAGATGCCAAAGTCTTTGCCGTTCCGCATAGTAAACTCTCTAAAGAATACGATCACATTCAAGATGTCGGTGACATTCCAGAGTTGCTCAAAGCACAAATTACTCAATTCTTTGAGCGCTATAAGGAACTGGAAGCGGGTAAGTGGGTAAAAGTGGATGGTTGGGCAGATGTTCAAGCAGCACGAGAAGAGATTGAGACCTCTTATGAGCGCGCCAAAGTAAAATAACCGGTACGGTCGCTAATAAAAAGCTCTCTAGATAAATTAGAGAGCTTTTTCGTTTCTTGATAGCACTACTCAATAACCGTAACGCCCACGGGATGCCATGCCATTGTTGTACCACGTTCTAAACGTAGGTCTAATGTCATCGCAGATACCCCGATACATCTCTCCACGTTTCCCCAAAATGGTTGGATCTTGCTGACAGTATGTTACGCGGCCTTTCTCATAACCTGTCGAATAAGCTTCAAAGAGCACGTGAGTGACATCGATTTGCGCCTTCGATTGCAATTGCTGTTCTGAGAGCTTCTCATAACCAGCCAGAGCTTGTTCCTGTCCATATTGCTGCCAGTCACTAGGCTGCGTTGAGGTCAATAATACCTGCTGAGCACAGCCTGAAAGGAGAACCATCAGAGCAAGATAAATGTGTCTTACCATACCACCTCCATCCTTTAAGGTTAGCGTCTTGCGCGAGCATTTTTGCCCCGCCAATATTCATCAAGGTACATTCGGTCAAGATCATTACAAATTCCGTAGTAGATCTTACCATTTCGTCCTAAAACAAACGGGTCTTGCTGACAGTACTCAGCACGGCCTTGTTGGTAACCTTTAGTATACGCTTGGTATTGAGACTCGCTAATTGCAGGCTCTTTCGCTCGTAGCTCCGTTTCTGTCTCCACAATGTAGCCTTTCAAAGCCCATTGATTGCCAAACTGTTGCCAACTGGCGTCATTGCGGTCTGTTGGCGGCTGTAACTGAACGCAGCCTGACAGCAACCCTCCGAATATCAACAAGATTACAGGTTTCATAACATCCTCTGTTAAGCCACTCTCTCTTACCTAAGTATACGAGAAAAATCACCAATGGATTAAGTGGCTCAATGTTGCTTCCGATTCGGCGCTAGTTCACTTCAAACTGATACAAGAAGGTCACCGAACTATACAGCCCAGACACCGCTTCAACATAGAAGTCTTCAAGAACCCGATAACGAATCGTAAACTCACCTAAGGAGTTGAAGATCCCCACACCGTATTTCACCTGTAAGCCCGGCAACACGTAACCACTTACTGTCACTTGAGAGTCATCACCACTTCCTGCGGTATCTAACTGTAAGTCTTGTACTCCAAAGGCTTGGCCTATGTCACCGACGACTTTACCACTGCGCGCTAAACTCAAACCAATTAACGTCGTCGTCAGCGCGTTGCCCCCGGTTTCACCATCAATATCTTGTCCTCGTAACAAATAAGACAGCGCGTTCGCTTGTGGCATTGTTGGGTCAGAGAAAATCTCAATTTTGGGTTCCGTCGCCAACCCAGTCACTTTAACCCCTGCCTTAACATCATCGGCGGTAGTATCAGGATTTCGTATTGCAGTAATATTGACGTAAGGCTGATCGACAGGTCCTGTCATCAAAATCTTACCTTCTTCAATAATGAGGTCTTGTCCAAATGACGTATACGAGCCATTAACGATATTCACTTCACCTTGAACAAATGGTCCTTTGTCTTTTTGAGAGACTTGAAGTCTTCCTCGTAGATCCCCTTTAAGGCCAAACGCAGACACGTTGAAATCGTTACCGATAGTGATAGTTACATCGCTTTCGATATTGAAAGGTACTGCGGCTTCTTTATCTATCGGTGTCATATTAGGGTTGAGTAGCACTTGATCACTAGAAACCGAGACTGCACTTGGCGGCAATTCTTCTACTAAGATCCGCCCCCAAGGCAAACCAATCGTCCCGGTTACCTTCGCTACCTTTGGATTGGCCTCAATCGTCATGTCGGGCACCACTTTCACTTTCACCATTGGTGGCACTTCTACATTAAGCTCGTCAGCAAAAACTCTCAGTTTGGTTCGCCATGCGTTAAGATCTTGCCAATTACCGTCTCCAGAAAGTTGCAGCTCACCATCATTGGTTTGAATCTTGGCGTCTAAGTTGGCATCAAAGCCATTAAAAGCAACATCCACCTTTCCCGATTTCACTTGAACAGGCGATATATCTCCTTGCAAGGAGAGATCTGAAATAGAGAAGTCACCAAATAACTGTGGATGCAACGCGTCGCCTTTGATCTTGATGTTGGAATCAAGGTTTGCTGTCAACTTATTAAACTCACCAATGACAGGCTGTAAGAAATCCAGATTAAACGTTGAGAGGTTTATTTCACCTTCTATTTTTTTGTTTTCTGCTAGCACATCAGGCAACGTCACCTGACCGGAAAGATCGCCGTTGTCAGTGACATCAACCAACCAACTGGCTTCCAATTTATCCTCAGCTAAGTTTGCGGCAATATTGACCTTATCCCAACCAATGACCAAAGGTGCTTCAAGCGTTTGCGTCACCTCCCCCTTTGGTATGCTCACATCCAGTTTTACTTGAGGTGGAGCCTCTGGTGACCATTTCGCCCAAACTGTCGCATTAGCGCTCCCTTCAACCTTGGTGTTTTGCGGAATGAAAGCATCAATCTGTTTAAAATTGAAATTCTTTATCGTGACCAGAGCTTCCCCAGAAGTGCCGGCTTGAATATCTTTCTCGAGACATACTTTTGAACCGGCCTGAGCCCAACAGTGTGCTGATACGTCAGCCATTTGCTTATCGATATCCACTTTGATATCAATGGGATCAACTAGGTCAAGCGGCCCTGCTTCGACTCCAAATGTACGTCAGCTAATCGCCCTGTCCAAACAAGGCTCGGTTTATCTTGCAGTGAACCATCCAGATCGATGTTTGCGGATAAGATGTCGGACACAAGTTCCAGCGACAGTGTATGTTCCGCTTGAGTACCATTTAACGCGAGATCAACACTGTCAACAGTTTGATCTTGATACTTAATCCCGGACGCTTTTAGGGTAATATTGGCTTGAGCTTTTTCAATCGGTAATGGTGTCGCAGAGCCTGATAAAGATAAGCGTTCAAGACTGGCTTCTTGCTTCCATTTTACCTTTTCAACCTTAAGATCTGCGTTAATATCAGGCGTTAACATAGCCCCTTTAACCCCGACACTCCCCTTTAAAAGGCCGGTGAGATCGGGAACCGATTTCGCTAGGTCAGGGAAATCGATGTTGACGTCCATGTTCCAATCTTTGTCTAGTGTTCCTCTAGCACTGAGTTGGTTTGGACCATGAGCAACTGACAGCCCCTCAGTCTTCACTTTGTACTTGCCCTTGCCAGACAAGTCCGAGGCATCCAGCTGGCCTTTTACATTTAATGGATAGTTACGTAGGACACCAACAATATCGAGGATAGGGACAGACACATCCCAGCCTCCTGCTTCGGTTAACTCACCACTTGTTACCACATGGCCACTGATATCACCTTCTGCTTCAGGCCATTGAAGACCGGGTTGGATATGTGTGAGATGAATATCTCCTTGCCAGTTTATTGGTGATTCCCAGTTCGCCATCACCTGGCCCGAGATGTTGCCCCCTAGGCTATCAATGGAAAAGCTCACTTAGGTCAATGTGTTTCAAGTCTCCGTTGCCAGCTAACATCACCGAAACATCTGGAATAGCCTTACCCGAGGCTTGAGCTTTAAGATCAACGTCATACCCTTTCAATGAACCTTTAGCGGCTAGGTTATCAACCACCACCTGATAATCACTTTTCCCAGTAAATGGCCAAGCCGCTTTTGCATCACTGATCGTGGCATCAAATGGAAGTGTTGGCTCTAACGGCTGTAATTCTCCGTTCAAAGCGCCACTGATCACCCCAGAGAATTGACTATCTAGAGACAGCTTTTCAACGCTGCCTTTAGCTTGCAACTGCACCTTTTGGCCTGCTAAATCAGTTTGTTTTAGATCCGCCATTAAATGGAGATCTAATGGATACCCTTGTTGCAAAGTCACATCACCGTTTAGTAATGCATTCACTTGTGGCATATCCAATTGCAGTTTATCTACGTGAACGTTGTGCTCACCGGCGCGTCCCACCAATTTCAAATTATTGACAATAATGGGCTCAGTTTGCTCAAGTCTAAAGTCCTGATTTCAATCCCTGTTACCTTGACGAATAATGGAATCAGCACCTCAGGCAGTTCAATCGCAGTAGGTTGTGTCTTGGCTTGTGATTTTGGCGGTTCAGCCTTTGATTCATCTGAAGACGCCAATTTGACTCTCGGTGCTTTTAGTAAGGTCTCGCCGACAGTGAGCTTAGAGCCCGTCATAGCTAATGACGTCGAAAAGTTCTTCCAA
The DNA here is from genome assembly GCA_000695745.1 of Vibrio madracius. Taxonomy (GTDB): domain Bacteria; phylum Pseudomonadota; class Gammaproteobacteria; order Enterobacterales; family Vibrionaceae; genus Vibrio; species Vibrio madracius. Next base: position 9,705 of record ASHK01000092.1, read on the forward strand.
TTAACCTGAGTGCCTAAGATATCCAAGTTAATATCGTTAAAGTTAACCTTACCGATAGCAATAGGGATAGGCGTTGAAATAGACGTTAAAGGTTCACTTGGTTCAGGCGAAGGTTCACTCGGCGCTACCTCCGGCATAGCGAAATTTAAACCATCTATCGCTAGCTCGTTAATACAAACCCTAGGTGAGCTCAAGCAATTAAGATCAACAGCGAGCGTCAAAGATTGAGCATTAAGATCGATATGAAGACTTTCATCAACGAAACGGACTTGATTGAGAGTGAATCTTGGGAAAAGAGCCCCTTTAGCTTCCGCCACTTGAAGCTGGGGAAGCGCCTTGTTTGCCCCCAAAGAAGCGTGTTTAATCCAGCATTTGTGAATAAGGCAAATGCAAGTGTCGCCACGATAATTAACAGCAGAGTGGCAAAACCTATGGATGTCCACTTTGTTACTCGCCATACTTTTAACATCATAATTCTGGCCCTAAACTAAAGTGAATACGCCATTCTGCTTGCGGTTTTTCATCCAATCCTTTGGCGTAGTCAAACTTCACCGGACCGACGGGTGAAACCCAACGAATACCAACACCAGCACCGCGCTTCCATTCCGGAGTATCATCAAAAGCATCACCAATATCAAAAAACGTCGCGGCCCACCAATTTCCTGTAATGCGATATTGATACTCAAGTGTGCTTGTCGCTAAATATTGTCCACCCGTTTTATTGCCAACATCATCTTGTGGCGAAATACTCTCATAGTCATAACCACGGACACTATTGTCACCACCCGCATAGAAACGCAATGACGGGGATAATTTTGACGGGTCACTCGCGATGTTGGCGCCGATGTCGACCTTAAAAATACCTCGATGATTTTCCCCTATGCTAGATATCCATGTAGACGTACCACGCATGCGAAATACCGACGTCTCCGACAGAGCATGATCATCTCCAACTTCAAACATAATCGTCTGTTTGTTACCACTCATTGGCAACACTCCACCCCGGGACACAACTCGTGAATAAGAAAGTCCAGGTAAGACAAATTGCCCTAACTCACCTTGGGTATTGAACTCATAGTTTTCAACGAGATAACGAATGTAAGCTGTGCGATGCCAACCACTTTCCAACACCCAGTGTCGTTCGAACGAAAGGTTGGATTCTAGGGTTTTTTTATCCGTTCGATTGACGTTCTTCAGTCCATATTGAATCAAGTAGTAATTTTTGAGCACATCATTCAAAGGGATCTTATAGCTCGCGGTGACTTGTTGCTCTGGAATAGATAAATCAAGACTAGTATTGAAACTGTGACCATGCTCATTCAGCCAAGTTTCTTCCACTTGAACTTCACTTTTGCTCCAACATCGGTCGAGTAACCAAGACCCGTTTCAAATTGGTTCCTCACTTGCGGAGCTAAAGAGACCTTCATAGGCAGTTCTCGTCCTTTACCAATCTGAGTTAGGTCAGGCTCAACAAATACGGAAGAGAACCATTCGGTATTAGAGAGATTTTGGTTATGGATACCAACTTCAGAAGCGAGATAGTCATCACCCGTTTTATACGGTTGCAGTGACTCAACTTTTTGAATATCTATTTGACTACCAGTGATGGTCGTCTTGCCAAATTGATAGCGAATACCGCTATCGTAATGCAATCGAATAAAAGCTTGATTCAGTTCAGGAACCACTTCTAAACGGCTTAGTACGTATCCCCCATCAAAGTAACCTTTTTGCAATGCTAGGTTACGAATACTGGATTTAAGCGTATCGTACTGACTGTGATTTAAAGTGACGCCTTCTTTTAACGGTGTCAGCCGGATAAGCCGCAAAAAATCTTCGTCGTTTTTAGCCTCACCCGTTATCTCAACGTCCACTAACTTGACTCTCGTCGGTGGCCCTGGCGTCACGTTCACCACCAACTCTGAGTCTTTATCATCGACCACAAACTCTATCTTTGCGTTGTAATAACCTACGGCATTAAGGGCGGTATTGATTTCTTTGGTAAGACGAGACTGAAATCGAAGCGACGTTGAGTATTCACTGGGTTCAATAGCCGATAAGTAGGCATCAACATTATCTTGCAATGCGCCACTTAGCCCATTTATATCCAATGACACACTATCTTTGGCCATCGCAAAACTCGACGACAGCAGAAGAAATAGCGGTGGTAATACTCTCTTTATCATGCTTTATTGTTGAGACTGTGATTCGTTGCTTTATTGTGAGCTAGAATGATAACCCCTATCAATTTAGAAGTCTGTAGATAACTACCCAGATGATGACAGATTGGCGTTATTTTTTAATGGGTTCCAGAAGCTTCGTACACCCAATAATAGTCTAAAAAAGGAGCCTTTGATGCGTAAAACGGAAATGATATCAGCAGACCAAGCGCTACCGGGGCGCAACCATGCTATCGCGGTTATGGAGCCTCACTTTATTAACCAATCAGACCTTAATGCACCTTTGATGGAACATCAACAATCTGTCATCATCGGATTGGGCTGTTTCTGGGGAGCTGAACGGGTGTTTTGGCAGCTAGATGGTGTGGTCTCGACGTCTGTCGGTTATGCTGGCGGCTATACCCCGAATCCAACTTATGAAGAAGTGTGTTCTGGAGATACAGGTCATACCGAAGTGGTGCGCGTAGTGTTCGATACTCGAGTCATCACGTTAGCTGACCTACTCAAAGTGTTCTGGGAAAAACATGACCCTACTCAGGGTATGCGCCAAGGGAACGATATCGGTACTCAATACCGTTCCGCTATTTACGTTAGTAATGAGCAACAACTCCTAACGGCACAGCAAACTCAGCAGCAATATCAGCAGGCGCTTGGAGATCTTTCTATCACAACAGAAATCGCCATGCTTACCCATTACTATCTCGCTGAGGTATACCACCAGCAATATCTTGCTAAGAACCCCAATGGTTATTGCGGAATTGGTGGAACTGGCGTCTGCTTCCCTCCTCAATAACTGAGCAGCATAAAAAAACGCTTTTGATGTACACCAAAAGC
>ASHK01000093.1 GCA_000695745.1 Vibrio madracius
ATCGGTGTCGTCGGTGGTGCTTTGCGGGTTACATTCTTGGTCAAATAGTCATTGGGTACTAATCTGCGGCCAAATTACTATTCATAAATACGCGAAAAACGGTGACCAATATACGGTCACCGTTTACTGGCTGTATTCTATTCAAGCGAACTATTGTCACTGACCATTTTGTGCCACGCGACTTGCCATTTTATGCGGCGCAACTTAGCAACTTTGCTTCAGCGCTTCTCACTCTCATAAAACTCATTAATATCTCAACCCTAGCTCAGCCCATACCTTCGYCAAATCACTTTCATTACACTGCCCATCCGTAGATTGAACAGGAGACAGCAATGAATATTGATCATAACCATAGCGATTTGTCACAGAGCACAACGAGAGTCACCAGACCATCAGCCGACTGGATTGGAAAACAGGTCGGTATTATTCGACGGGGCGTCGCACAAAAAGAAGGACAAGAGATTGATAAAATCATCCAAGCGTGCCAAAGCTGGGAAGCGCTGCTTGATCACGGCATAGCACCTGCAACGATTCATGACCTCGCTGATACCACACCCGCCGATTTGATGTTTCTTAGGTACTACGCCATTGCATCTGAAAAGTGACACCTCACTCGTTGTCACACGCTAGCCAAAGATTAACGAGACACCCGAACCTAGCTGCGGTTTTTTCTTGCCGAGTACATGGACTGTACCAGCAAGGTCTGGCGTAAGATTACCGTCAAACTTGATGGTAATGTGACCTAAGTTCTTAAGATTTACGTTTGCTGCACTGCCAACAGACGTGACGACATAGGGTTCGTCATCAATCAGTAGCGTACTTTCCGTCGACAAGTCTCCCATACACTCTGCCTGATCATGAATAAAACAATAATCAGCCACATCTTCTGGTGCTGTGTCATTAAACAGTATCAACATATCATCTTGGAGTGCCTCTTGTGCAAACTCTCCAACGCTGACGATATTGGCTCTAAATTGATAACCCATCCCTATCCCTTACTGATAAATGAACATTGACACAAACCAAGCAAACAGAACTGTTGGTGCCCCTGTTAAGAAACGAGAATAGAGTACTGATGGCACACCAATTTCCACCGTTTCTTGCTTGGCTTCCGCCAACCCAAGTCCCACAGGAATAAAATCACACGCGGCTTGAGCATTAATAGCAAATAGAGCTGGAAGCGCTAGGTGAGGCGGAATATGTCCCGCACCAATTTGCACCCCGACTAACACACCGATCACTTGAGCAATCACCGCTCCGGGCCTAAAAATGGCGACAGCAGTGGAAATGAACAAATCAACGCTAAGGTCACCAGTCCCAATGGATTCTGCGCCAATGGAGACAATAGGTTAGCAATCACATCACCAATCCCTGATGCCATAATGACGCCGATGAGCATTGAAACAAACGCCATAAACGGCAGGATAGTTTTGAGCACAGTATCAATGGTATCGCGACCAGCTTGGTAAAATACTGACATGACCGAGCCCATACCAACTCCAACTTTAGCGATCAGCCCGTCGGACTGTGCACTCAATTTTTGAGTGGTATCGTATTGGCGAGGTGGCTCAGATGGCGCATCTGCGCTTATCGAACGATTGGATTCACCCTCAACAAGCTCAAGACACTGCGGCGTCACCGACGAGGCGTAAATCTCAGGTTTAATAAACTGTGCAAGTGGACCGCTTTGCCCTGTTGCATGAATATTGAGTGTCGGTATCCCTTTTTTAGGATACAAACCACACCGCAGCGTGCCCCCGCAGTCTACAACCGCCAACGCCACCTCTTCGTCTTCAATGACTTGTCTAAAGCCATCAACACTCTCTAAGCCCGTCAGAGACTCCAAAGCGTTAACCAAATCAGGTTTGGTTCCTCCTGTCACATAGAGGATTTTCTTTCCGGCAATAATAGGCACAAACAGTGGACCACCCCAGCCGCCATTACCCGCAGAGATCTTTAATGTCTTACTCATGAGTCCTCCTTAGTAATTTCGACTTTGTCAGAGAGTGTTCTACCTTGTTGTTTGCAGATAATGGAGGTGGTTAAATCGGTAATCCAACCTCTAAAAAAGTTGGTCACTAAGCCGACAAACAGATAGCTGACAGCAAGTGGGGCTAAAGGAAGATCAAGCTGAGTGATACCAGCCGCAATGCCCAAATAAATGAATAACTCCCCCGGATTGACGTGAGGAAACATGCCATTCATAGAGTGACAGCTGTAAGAAGCCGCCGCATAGTAAGAGGGCTTATACTTTTCAGGAAGGAAGCGTCCAAGACTTAGTGTCATTGGATTACAAAAAATGAAAGTGCCAATAAAAGGCAAAATCAGGTAGCGTGAAATTGGGTTGCCAGCACACTTTGTCGCTAAACGTTCAATTCGGTCTTGCCCAATAAATCGAATCAGTGCATTCATAGCGACGAGCAGACAAATCAGCACTGGCAAGATACCAGTGACCATGTCAGATAAAACCTCACCGCCTTTTTCGAACAGTCCAATAAACCATTCTGCGCCTAGAATTATGTAGTCCAAAGTTATTCTCCTTCACGCTTTGGGCTATATTGTTCCTCTTATCATTATCAAAATGAAAGGAATATACTTTCGCAACGTGAAGGAAGTCACCAAGAATATTTTTATGTGAAAAAATATATCACTTAATGTAAAAGCAAGGGTGGTAGTAATGATGGTTTTTTAATCAAGATACTGTAGGCGAGGCCCCTACAGTATCACTGAGTAGAGGACATTAGACGAGATAAACTTTGATATTGTTCGACTCGAGTTCAGCAAGATGCTCTGGGGCAATATTGCTATCGGTAATCACCACATCAATATCTTCCAATGGCACGACAACATTAGGACTGCGACGGCCAAACTTATTGCTGTCCAAAACAACAATCACTTCATTAGCCGCCTCGTACATTGCTTGACTAACTTGATAAGCTTCGTTGTATGTCGTCGTCCCGCTGTGTAAATCAAATCCATCGGCACCAATAAACAGCTTATCAAAAGTAAACTGACTGAATGCTTGCTCAGCGAGTTTGCCATGAAACGAAGCTGAGATACGACGGTAAGTACCACCAGGGATAATAACGGTATGTTCGCGTTCTAATTGGGCCATCGCATTGACAATGTGCATGCTGTTGGTCATCAGAGTGAGCGCCAATTTTTCTTCTAAGTGAGGAACCATTTGCAGCGTCGTACTGCCACAGTCGAGAATAATGGAGTCCCCGTCGCGGATGAGTTCGCACGCTTTCTTTGCAATAGCCGATTTAAGATCAAGGTTGAGCGTTTGCTTTTCGTCCATTGATCGATCTTCCAGTGATGTTTGTCCAACCTTACTCGCATCACACGCTTCGGCACTGCCATAACGCCTTACGACCAACCCTTCCTCTTCGAGTGTTCGTAAATCCGTGCGAATTGTCGCTCCGGAGGTTTCAAAAATGTTTGCCAACTCATTTACTGAGGTTTTACCCTCGTGTTTCAGATAGTTCACCAACTTCTGACGTCTATTTTCAATGTTCATATGCACCATCACTAATTTTTTTTAAACTATACACAATTTCCCTTTCACTGTGAAAGAAAGAAACTTCAGTTTATATTTCTTGGTACATTCTGCGACCTAGTTAACCTTCGTAGGCAACAGAGATAGCTTCTTGTGTCCCTTTTGCAAGTTCATTCATTACCACGTCGGATAATGGGTAGCTTAACCCAACAATTTTGTCCAAAGTCTTAGGTCGAGCAAATACAGAGATTCCATTCAGAACTTTGGCATCCACTATCGTTTTCTGGTCATTCTCAGCAACAACAATGAGCGTTCTTGCCTTCCAACGACTTTTGGTTCTGCCAATCTTTACATGACCCTTTTGTGACATCGATTGAACCATTCGATTGAAAGAGCGGATTTGAAAAAAACCTAGCGCAATTTGACCGATCCAAGCCACAATGGCCACAAGAATTAACGTAGTTGTTGAGTCCACAGAACACCTCTATAACGGTTTAAATAAGGGCAGAAACTCTGCCCTTGGAATCGCTACCTAACGTAGCATCAGGAGCACAAGACATCACCTAGTGGGGGAACTAGAACATCACCTGTCCGCCAGTGATATTAATCGATTGTCCTGTACAATACGCGGCTTGTTCACTCGCGTAAAACTTCAGTACATTCAATACATCTTGATAATCACAGCCAGCTTTTAGTGGCACTTTATCAATATAAATTTGCTCAACTTCATCTTCACTTACACCCAGTTTTTTCGCGTACTGTGGCTTCAATGATTGGAACATTGGGCTTTGTAGCAAGTTACCTAGCATTAAAGAATGCACGGTAATTTTGTGTTCAGCCAAATCAAGTGCTAGTGATTGTGTCAAGCCAACACCGCCAAATTTAGCCGCAGAATAACCACTATTATGCTTCGAGCCAACTTTGCCTGATTTCGAGTTAATTTGGATAATGCGTCCGCCACGATTTTCACGAATCATGATTTTTGACGCTTCACGTGCACACAGGAAGTATCCTGTTAAGTTCACGCTTAGCGAACGTTGCCATGCGTCCATAGGGAAGGTGTCAATTTTAGCAGCGGTGGCTGTGCCAGCACTGTAAACCATCAAATCGATTCTACCAAACACCTCGTCGACGCTTTTCGTCATATTGATTACAGACTGTTCATCTGTTGCGTCTGCACCAATACCAAACGCCATACCTTCGCCGTAATTTTGATTAATTTTATCAGCCACTTGCTGCGCATTGTCGCCGTTCAGATCCGCAACGGCAACGCGATAACCATCTGCTGCTAAGCCTTCACAAAGAAAGGCACCCAATGTTTGTCCGCCACCGACTACTAACGCTGTTTTACACATAAATACTCCGACATTCTTACAAATTTATTTCTTTTAAAAGGGCCTCTACATCCCGCTTTGGGAGAGTGTTTCAAAGCATCTGCAGAGGCCAAAATACCGATTGGAATCTAATTAACCTTATGAGAAAGCGATAGTTTCTCCGATGATGCAGCGAGGAACAGGGCCACTCACGTGCAAACATCCTGGATATTCCGCTTCGTTTAAACTGTCGAATCGAATCGTGATATGACCCAATTCAGAAAGGTTCTTGTTCACCACTTCACCAACCGCAGTAATCGGGTATTCATTTGAACCAAGCTGTAACGTTCCTCCCACATTGATATTGCCTTTCAAGCTATCGTGAGAATGGATAAAACAGTACTCAGCAGCATCTGCAGGTGCCATTTCACCGAATAGAATCATCATGTTGTCTGCCAACGCTTCTTCTGCGAGTTCACCGACATGCTTGATGGTTGATTGGTATAATTTGGTCATTTTTAGATTCCTTTGGGAGTTACTTTTTTACTTATTGATAGATGAACATGGATACAAACCACGCGATTAGTACGGTAGGAGCACCTGTTAAGAATCGCGAGTAAAGTACTGATGGAACACCAATTTCTACAGTTCTTGGTTTGGCTTCTGCTAGGCCAAGACCAACTGGGATAAAGTCACACGCCGCTTGTGCGTTAATCGCAAATAATGCTGGTAACGCTAGGTGCGGAGGGATGTTGCCTGCACCGATTTGTACACCGACAAGCACACCGATAACCTGTGCGATTACTGCACCAGGGCCTAAGAACGGTGATAGCAGCGGGAAAGAACAGATAAGTGCTAGCGTAACTAGACCAAATGGACTTTGTGCTAATGGTGTCAGTGCTGAAGCGAATCAAATCACCAAAACCTGAAGCCATAATCACGCCGATAAGCATGGATACAAACGCCATAAATGGCAGAATGGTTTTCAATACAGTATCAATCGTGTCACGACCGGCTTGGAAGAATGTCGACATGACAGAACCCATACCGATACCAATGCGAGCCAACAGGCTATCGCTTTGTTCAGTCAGCTTTTTGTCAGTCGAAAAACGAGCTGATTCGTTTGCCGCTGGCTCTGGGTTTAGAGTCACGGTTGGCTGTGCATCAGAAAGCTGAATGTTTTCAGGTTTCACGCCAGAGACGTAAATATCTTCTTTGATGTACTGCGCTAGAGGACCACTTTGTCCTGTTGAGTGAATATTCACAGTTGGAATACGTTTCTTTGGATATAAACCACAACGTAACGTCCCACCACAATCGATAATCGCCACAGCGACTTCTTCGTCTGGAACTGAGGTTTTGAAACCATCTACTGCTTCATAACCAGTCAGTTCGGCAATACGGTCAACGATATCTGGCGAGTGCACCTGTGATATAGACGATCTTTTGTCCTGCTTCGATTGGCAAACATAGAGGACCACCCCAGCCGCCATTACCTTTATTGATAATTAATGAGTTTGACATGACATAGGCCTCTTATGATTGGAAGTGAACAGTACGATCTAGTTGAACACCTTGCTGACGCTCTACCATTGCGGTAGTAAAGTCAGTTACCCAACCTCTAAAGAAGTTAGTCACCATACCGACCAATAGGTAGCTCACAGCAAGAGGACCTAGAGGTAGACCTAGCTGAGTAATACCATTAGCGATACCTAGGTAAACGAAACAGCTCACCAGGGTTGATATGAGGGAACAGGCCGTTCATAGAGTGGCAGCTGTACGAAGAAGCCGCGTAATAAGAAGGTTTGTATCTCTCAGGAAGAAAACGACCCAAACTCAATGTCATTGGGTTACAGAAAATGAAGGTACCGACAACAGGCAGAACCAGATAGCGAGATACCGGGTTGCCTGCACTACGCTGTGCCAGTTTTTCTACTTTGTCTTGTCCAATGAGACGTATCAATGCGTTCATAGCGACAAGTAGAGAAATTAACAGAGGAAGTATGCCTGTTACCATTCCGGTAAAGACCTCTCCGCCTTGTTGGAATAGCCCGATAAACCATTCCGCTGAGTGAATTATAAAGTCCATGTTGACCTCTTTTGTTTCAAGGATAAGTGCTGATTGCCTTTTTACTTTTTCATTAATATTTTCATTTTGAAAGCTGTAATTTTTCATTTGTTGATTTCAATCACAAATTAAATGAAAGGAAAAATGAAAACAATGAAAACAATAGCATCAAGCAAATAGAGAGACATGGATAAAAACAAACAATAAATCAACAACTTAAATCAATTGGAACTACTTAAACTTTCAAACTGGTGCTTGCTACAGAAATCACTCCATAAAAAATGAAAATCGATACTTTCATATGAGCGATAACATTGAGAGAGATCTCAGTAATGAAAATAATGAAAATTACAACTTGCTCTTTATCAGGATTGTGAAACACTAGGCAGCATCCGCTATCAGTAACGTCAGATTGAAAGGACAAGTCACCATGCATGTCGTCAAGACAGAAGTCATCGAATACGCCACACAAGTTATCCATGCAGAGATAGCAGAAGCACAGAAATTATTGGGGCGACTGGAGGACAACTTTGTTCAGGCGGTGTCCTATATCGTTGACTGCCAGAGTAAAATCATTGTGTCTGGAATAGGTAAGTCGGGGCACATTGGTAAAAAAATGGCGGCAACACTAGCCTCAACAGGCTCTCCGGCATTTTTTGTTCATCCAGCGGAGGCACTGCACGGAGATTTAGGAATGATCACCAAAGGCGACTTGGTGATTTTGATTTCTAACTCAGGAGAATCTGCCGAATTTAAAACCATGCTTCCCATCTTAAAAGAGCGTGGGATTTCTATTATTGGCATGACTGGCAATACCTCATCTCACCTAGCTCAAAATAGTGACTGCGTCGTGAACATCGCCATAGATAGTGAAGCTTGCCCATTAGGCCTTGCGCCAACATCAAGTGCAGTCAACACTTTGATCATGGGCGATGCGTTAGCCATTACCGCGATGAAAATTCGTAAATTCGATAGTATTGATTTTGCACAGTCTCATCCCGCGGGGGCGCTGGGAGCGAAACTTCTAACTACAGTAGGCAATGTGATTTCAGAATTTGAACATCGAGCTATTTGCCAACCTGAGCAGAGCCTAGCAGAGGCGATAAGTGTGTTGTGTGAGAGTGGCAAAGGATTGATTGCCATCTGCCGCCAAGCCACTCTTATTGGCGTCTTTACAGACGGTGATTTAAGACGAGCACTGGCTAATGGTGCGGTTCTATCCGATTGTGTTGAGCAATATATGACCACCAACGGTAAGCAGACTCATATAAGCGTTAAAGCCTACGATGCGTTGAACCTCATGCTTGATCATGCGATTTCAGC
>ASHK01000094.1 GCA_000695745.1 Vibrio madracius
TCAGATAGTTATTATGAATGCGTTAGGTCTGGATGTGATTTGTAGTATTGATACAACGCATCAATATCAGGGCTACACATTACGGACATAACTTGCTTTAGTGTCTCTAGAGGCCAGTTCCACCACTGCATCTCAAGTAATTTATTGATCTGTTCGTCGCTGAAACGTTTTTTGATCACCGTATTATGACCAACCACAATGGTATAGGGCTCTACGTCTTTGGTGATAACCGAACGAGCGCCAATGACAGCGCCATCGCCGATTTTGACACCAGGCATAATCATCGCTTCACTGCCAATCCACACATCGTTGCCAACGATGGTATCGCCCGCTTTTTGAAAGCCATCTTTGACATCAGCACCGAAGGTGTCTTGTGAGAATGGGAAGGTAGAAATCCAATCAAGTCGATGCCCTTGGTTGCCCGCGAGCATAAACGTTGCCCCGACGCAAAAGAGCAAAACTTACCGATGATCAGTTTATCGATATCGGTATAAGCGCCGCTTTCCCAAAATTCTCTCGTGGGTTTGTCGCCCAGTAGATAGCGCACAGCAATATCTTCGAAGCTCTTGCCATGGTAAAAGCCAGAGTAATAGGAGTAGTCGCCAACCTGAATGTTAGGGTTAGTAACCTTGTCTTTGATGACTTCGCCCTGAAGCCAGTTAGGAAATGTATTCATGTCTTTCGTTCTTTTTGGTAATGACTCACAAAATCTAACACGACCTTCAGTCGCTTCCAATGAGCTTGTTGTCGAAGTTTGTATTGCCCACTAAGTTACTTATAACAGTAGACGTAATGAAAGGGGAAAATATGAAAGGATTTCATATTAGACAAATGAATTTGGAAGAGGTGCAGTTAGCGGTGGATTGGGCGGCGAAAGAGGGTTGGAACCCAGGGCTCAATGATGCGCATCAGTATTTCTTTGCTGATCCGACCGGCTTTTTGATAGGGAGTTTAGACGGTGAGCCGATAGCATGTATTTCTGTGATCAAATATGACCACAGCTTTGGGTTCTTGGGGTTTTATATCGTCAAACCAGAGTATCGGGGGAAAGGGTATGGAATACAAATTTGGCGAAAAGGTATGGTCTATTTAGAGGGTTGCAATGTGGCCTTGGATGGCGTCGTAGACCAACAGGGCAACTACATGCGATCTGGATTTGCCTTGTCACACCGCAATATTCGCTATCAAAGCCTGACCGCATCATCTTTATATGACCAAGAGACGATCAAACCTTTGCATAGTGTAAGTTTGGATTTAGCTCAGCAGTACTTGCTTCCCTTTTTCCCGTCACATCGAGAGGCGTTCTATCAATCATGGCTGTTTCAACCAAACAGTGTGGCTTTGTATGCTGGTACACCTTCTGATATTAAAGGTATTGGGGTTATTCGGCCTTGCAAAGACGGGTATAAAATAGCACCGTTATTTGCTGACTCAATGAGTATTGCAAACATGCTCTATACTGGACTTACTTCGAGTGTTAATCCAGATCAGCCGGTTTTTCTCGATGTCCCTGAAACCAATAAAGCAGCTATAGAGTTGGCATCAAATCATCAAATGACCGCCTGCTTTGAGACAGCACGCATGTATACCAAGGGCAGTCCTGATATTGCACTTGGTAGAACCTTTGGTGTGACTTCTTTTGAAATTGGTTAGTGGCCTGAAAGCTCATGTTAAGCGGTGGGTCGTGCTTCGCTATCAGTCAGATTGTTGACCCATCGATGGCTGAAAACACGCCAAGTAGCGGGGCAAGCTTTGACGATCTCTTCTGATGTCATCATTAATAGTACCACCGGAAACGACCAGTCAAAGAACATCGCACCCAATGCGGTCAGTGGAACCGCCCACACCCACTGACAAACAAAGTCCATATTCATACAGAATTTGTTGTCTCCACCGCTACGCAAAATCCCCACAATCAAGGTGATGTTGATGCTGCGCATCAAGATACTCAACGCGACAACTGGGAAGCTTAGTGTCATCAAGTCGATAACTTCTAACGATAGCGCTCCATAGAGTTGCAATATGGCAGTTTGCATTATCAGTAATAGTGCGCCGAGTACAGCGCCCAGAAGAATGGCGGATTTGAATGCCAGCGTGCGTAAACGGTGCTGAGTCCAAACTGATTCGCACCCAAACTGTTGCCAATCATAATACCCACAGCGCTAGACAAACCATGAGCCACAGAAAGTCCAATAGACTCTAACGGCGTAATCACAGCCATAGTTCGCCAGTTCGGTTTCGCCCATGCAGGCCAAGAATSAAGTGGAAGTAAAAATCCCTGCGCACCAGATAAAGGTTCCGACGACAATAGGGTAAGTAATCATGAAAAACTTACCAACCAGCACTGGTTTAAAGGCATTGGATATATGCTCAAGGCGAATGGCAAGCACAGGGTATCGAGAATAGATAATCGTGATGACGGCAATAAGACGAATACTACGCGCGATCACACTGCCAATGCCTGCGCCAAGTAAACCAAGTTCCGGGGCACCAAAGTGGCCGAAGATGAGCACGTAGTTCAACGCAACGTTTAGGCCAATCTCCATGATGGACAAATAAAGGTTGATGTGTGTTTGTCCAACGGAGCGCAGTGCCGTATCTGCGGCAATGGTTAATCCTGAGAGCAGGGTTGCGATGCCCAGCAGTTGTACATATTGGCTAGAGAGTACAAGTATTTCGCGACTTGGATTAAACAGTTGCGGTAGTAACTGCGGCGTAAAAAAGCAGATAGAAAAGCAAAAAAAGGCAAATATTTGGGTCACAATAGTGCCTAATGCAAGGTTGTTCTTTAGGCCATGCTCATCTTGTGCGCCCCAATATTGCGCAAGTAAAATCCCCATTCCGGAGCTTAATCCCCAGATGAAAACGATAGAAACCCAAAATATCCTCACACCAATACCCGCAGCAGCGACTTCCTGCGTACCTAATTGACTGATCATTAAACTATCAACAAACCCCAAGCTGCTCATCAGTAAGCTTTGCAAAGCGATAGGTACGCCGAGCACCAAAACACGTTTGATAAATTCGCTAAAGGTTTGTTGTTGCATCACTTTCTCCCTGTTGTTTGCCTTATTAACTTAATGAGAATTAACGCTATATGCAATCAGTTACCTCAAGTGAGAAGTCGGCCTACATCGCATTTTTCTTCAACGAAACCGTAACTGAGGATGCGGCTCTTTTAGCTTGATGTGGAAAAACAAAAACGGTTGGTTAATATTGCGAGTGATATCGCTATCTTGGTGAAACTCCACTTATTATTGCACCAATATGCAGCGCACCAGAATGAGTATTAAGCTTAAATTTGGAGTTGGTTGAGACAAAAGCCTTAATATTCAGTTGTTTGAGGGTGTGTAATTATTCTTATCATATCTGGCATTCTTCTTGAAATATGAAAGTTAGACATAACTATTCATAATAAGGAGATATCCAACATGAACATGACGTTCAAACTTAAACTTGCTGCAGTGAGTGCTTCAATGGCGCTTGTATCGGGTCTGGCAGTGGCAGAGGAAGAAACGATTAAAGTCGGAGTATTGCACTCCTTATCTGGCACCATGGCCATCAGTGAAACCACGCTAAAAGATACCATCTTAATGCTGGTGGAAGAGCAAAATAAAAAGGGCGGTTTACTTGGGAAGCAGCTAGAAGCAGTGGTTGTCGATCCTGCTTCCAACTGGCCATTGTTTGCGGAGAAAGCTCGCGAATTAGTGGAAAAAGAAAAAGTGGATGTGGTGTTCGGTGGGTGGACATCGGTCTCTCGTAAGTCGATGTTGCCCGTTTTTGAAGAGTTAAACAGCATCTTATTTTATCCAGTGCAGTACGAAGGCGAAGAGTCTTCGAAGAATGTGTTCTACACTGGTGCCGCGCCAAACCAGCAAGCTGTTCCTGCCGTCGACTACCTGATGACCGAACTGGACGTCGAGCGTTGGGTGTTGGCAGGGACGGACTATGTTTATCCACGCACGACGAATAAGATCTTAGAAGCTTACTTAAAAGACAAAGGTGTCAGTGAGAAAGACATCATGATCAGCTACACGCCATTTGGTCATTCTGATTGGCAGTCGATTGTTTCAGACATTAAGAAGTTTGGCTCTGAGGGTAAAAAAACGGCGGTGGTTTCTACGATCAATGGCGATGCGAATGTCCCCTTCTATAAAGAGTTAGGCGCGCAAGGTGTCTCTTCGGAGGATATTCCCGTAGTCGCATTCTCAGTAGGTGAAGAAGAGCTATCTGGGATGGATACGTCGGCGTTAGTCGGGCATCTGGCAGCCTGGAACTACTTTATGAGTGTCGACACGCAGGCAAATGAAGAATTTGTAGAAACGTGGCAGAAGTTTATCGCGAGTGACAAACGAGTGACGAATGACCCAATGGAAGCACACTACATTGGTTTCAATATGTGGACTCAAGCGGTCACCAATGCAGGTACGACGGATGCAGAACAAGTTCAAGACGCCCTAATCGGTGTTTCGGTGCCGAATCTGTCTGGGGGCTACTCGACTATGCTACCTAATCACCACATTACCAAACCCGTGCTGATCGGTGAGATTCAAGACGACGGGCAGTTTGATATCGTTTGGGAAACTACGGGCTTAGTGGCTGGTGATGCATGGTCAAACTTTTTGCCAGAATCTGCAAAGCTCTATTCTAGTTGGTCTAAACCATTTTCTTGTGGTGCGTTCAACGTCGAAACTGGTAAGTGCTCAGGAAGCGCAAACTAGTTGTTAGACGGTATGGTGCTTTCACGGTTTCTCGTGAAAGCACCTTTTAGATCTTGTCCTCAATGTATTTCAAGAGAGGGCAACGCAAAGGACGCATTTCATGAAAAACATAACTCAATTATTGAAAGTGGTCGTGTTCTTAATTTTGAGTACGAATGTCGCGTTGGCAAACGTAAGTGACCGAGAGTCTTTCTCAAAAGTGCTCATAGGAAAAAGCACCCCTCAAAAACAAGCAGCGATGTCTTGGCTCGTGGACCACGAACCCAGCGACGTCGCTAAATCTGTGTTAACCGCTTGGCTACATGGCAATCTGTATTATTTCAATGACAAGTCGAGTGACCAATACCAACAATTATTTCTATCCAGCGATATCCGCAATGCGGCTCAAGTCGTCAGTGCATGGAGCGATATTACGCTCGCTGTCGAGTCTTCTCGCCAGTTCAAAAAAGTTCGGGTGAACAACAAGCTACGAAGCTTAATTCGTTTAGAAATTGCCTCGCTTGGGTTGGATCATGCCGATGCGACGATTCGTTTAAATGCAGTAACAGCATTAGTTGGGCAAACCGACGATGCAGTTATCTCTCGTCTTAGACAAAGAGCCAGTATTGAAACGGAACAAGAGATTGCAAGCCTGTTGCGTCTCGCACTATCCATTGATGACGCGCTAACAGGCAACACCACTGAGCAGCGGATTGCCGCTATTAATGTTCTATCTGACTACAAACAATCGGTAGTGTTATCAACGCTTAATCAAGTGCTGAAAACGGAAACTGACGAACTCGTGCGCAGTGCAGCAGAGCGCGCACTAGACCGCTATCAACAGAGTCAAAAATTCTACTCTGGGGTTGAGACGGTATTTTTCGGGCTCAGCTTAGGCTCGGTTTTGGTACTCGCAGGGATCGGGTTAGCTATCACTTTTGGTGTAATGGGTGTGATTAATATGGCCCATGGTGAGCTGATTATGATTGGCGCGTACACCACCTATGTCATGCAGCAGTTAATGCCAAACCAAATTGGTCTAGCGCTGATTCTTTCTATCCCTATGGCGTTTATTGTCTCTGGACTAGTAGGTATTGCCATTGAGCGAAGCGTCATTCGTCATCTTTACGGTCGACCACTAGAAACCTTGCTAGCGACTTTCGGGATCAGTTTGATCCTGCAGCAAGCGGTGCGCTCCATTTTCTCTCCACTTAATCGCTCAGTGAGCACACCTGATTGGATGTCAGGTGCGCTGCAAGTCAACCCAATGTTGTCACTTACCTATAACCGTCTTTACATCATTTTGTTCTGCATCATGGTGTTTATCGGCTTGGTGATGGTGCTTAAGAAAACCCCACTGGTTTGCAGGTTCGGGCCGTATCACAAAATAGAGCTATGGCGAGAGCAATGGGCATTCGCTCCGAGAGAGTGGATGCCTTGACGTTCGGGCTAGGGTCTGGAGTAGCAGGAGTGGCAGGAGTGGCGTTATCCCAGCTCACCAATGTGGGCCCGAATATGGGACAAGCCTACATCATAGACTCGTTTATGGTGGTGGTGTTCGGTGGCGTTGGTAACTTGTGGGGAACGCTCGTTGCGGGATTAAGCCTTGGCCTATTCAATAAGATCCTTGAACCTTGGGCTGGGGCGGTATTGGCCAAAATCTTGGTATTGGTATTCATCATTTTGTTCATTCAAAAACGTCCACGTGGTTTATTTCCACAGCGCGGGCGAGCGGCTGAAGGTTAAGGATAACTGACACTATGCAATCTAAATCTTTTGTTCTATCGGCATTAAGGGGGGATAGAGGTGGTCAGCTTACCATTCTGGCTCTCCTAGTTGCTGTTGTTGTCGTGCCACTGGCGAACACCTTGTTGCCAGTAGGTCACCCACTTCATGTTGAAACCTTCACCATTTCACTTATGGGCAAGTATCTCAGTTACGCCATGTTGGCACTCGCTGTGGATTTAGTCTGGGGTTATCTAGGG
Source organism: Vibrio madracius (assembly GCA_000695745.1). GTDB lineage: Bacteria > Pseudomonadota > Gammaproteobacteria > Enterobacterales > Vibrionaceae > Vibrio > Vibrio madracius. The sequence continues at coordinate 6,686 of ASHK01000094.1, forward strand.
ATTTTGAGTCTTGGGCACGGGGCTTTTTTTGCTCTAGGTGGTTATGCCATGGGCATGTACTTGATGCGTCAAATTGGTGATCGGGGTGTCTATGGTAATCCTATTTTGCCGGACTTTATGGTGTTTCTAGACTGGCAAGCTCTCCCTTGGTTTTGGCAGGCTTTGACCAATTCTGGTTTGCTTGTTTGATGGTAGTGTTGGTGCCTGGTGCTTTGGCTTACGTATTTGGATATCTCGCTTTCCGCTCTCGTGTGTCGGGCGTGTATTTATCCATAATGACTCAGGCTTTGACCTACGCATTAATGCTGGCTTTTTTCCGCAACGAGATGGGGTTTGGTGGCAATAATGGCCTCACTGACTTTAAAGACATCTTGGGCTTTAGCCTACAGCAAGACGCCACCAAAATTGCGCTATTTATGATTACTGGCATCGCTTTGGTGGCGAGTTATGTGGTCTGTCGAACCATCATTAGTAGCAGATTAGGGCATGTTTCGATGGCGATTCGTGATACTGAGTCACGAACCCGATTTATGGGCTATGACGTTGATGGTATCAAGCTTTGGATCTTTGTGTTATCGGCAGTCATAGCAGGTGTTGCGGGCGCTTTATATGTCCCACAGGTCGGTATCATTAACCCTGGTGAGTTTGCACCTCTCAACTCCATTGAAGTGGTTGTCTGGGTTGCCCTTGGCGGTCGCGCTACCTTGTTCGGTGCCATTGTTGGGGCATTGGTGATCAACTATGCAAAGAGTTGGTTTACGGTCGAGTTTCCAGAAGTGTGGTTGTTTGCGTTGGGTGGGTTGTTTGTCCTCTCAACGATGTATTTCCCTAAGGGTTGATTGGCTTCTTCTCCGACAAAGTTCAACAAATCCGCAAAAAAGCATCTAACCCGAAAACTGAGGCAGAGGAGGTGACAGCATGACGACACTGCATCGAGCCCAACAGCTAAAAAGTTCGGTCCAAGAGTTGGCTCGTCGAGACGAAGTGTTCTCTTTTTTAAAACCGGATCAGCACCCCCTAATTGATACTCGCCATAACGTCCTTCTCTACGTAGAAGGGGTCAACAAAAGCTTTGACGGGTTTAAGGCCATCAACGATCTCAACTTATATATCAAAGAGGGGGAGTTACGCTGCATCATTGGTCCCAATGGTGCGGGAAAAACTACCATGATGGACATCATTACGGGCAAAACGAAGCCAGACACAGGGCAAGTCTGGTTGGGCTCTAATATTAACCTGTTAAAAATGAACGAGTCTGAAATTGCTAATGCAGGCGTTGGTAGAAAGTTCCAAAAACCGACCGTTATTGAATGTCTAACCGTTTGGCAGAACTTAGAGTTGGCTATGTCCGGCGTTCGCGGCGTTTGGGGGACGTT
>ASHK01000095.1 GCA_000695745.1 Vibrio madracius
GTCACCGCAGAAGAGCGTATCGCTTCGATGGGTCTCATGCTCGACAAAGATGCTGATAAAATGATCATCGATATGGTTGAGTTTGGAAGTCCAGCAGAAGCGTCTGGTCTAGACTTCGACTGGGAAATTAAATCTATTGTGCAGGATGCAGATAGACCAATGAAAGAGTGGGTATTTGTACCAGCTTTGCTGTTGCTTCTCGCTCTCGCAATGAATCAGAAACGCCGTGCTCGTCGTGAAAACTTGAGCGCATAGAGGTATCAGGCTCTGGATTCGCCTTTGAATTCAGAGCCTAAAGACCTTAATACGGAACGGATAACACTAGCCAAGCGTATGCTTTACCCTATGCTAGTAGGGTACAAACCAAAAAGAGAAAACACATGTACAAGCAAATCCTTGTTCCTGTCGATTTAAACGAAGAAGGTTTTTCAGATAAAGCTGTAGAAATCGCTGTCTGGCACGCCAAACACTCTAATGCTGAAGTGCATTTACTGAATGTTCTTCCGGGCATCCATATGTCTATGGTCGCTACATATTTCCCCAAAGACGCTGCCTCGCAAATGAAAAATGATGTCAAAGCACAGCTCAAATCATTTGCTGACCAACACATTCCTGATGAAGTGGTGTATAAAGTTCATGTTGCAGAGGGAAAGACGTATGCGACGATTCTTGACCATGCTGAGCGTTTAGGCGCAGATCTTATTGTTATGCCTAGCCATAAACGCTCCAGGATCGACAAAGTGGTTCTTGGTTCAGTTGCAAGCAAAGTGGTGCAGAATTCGCCCATTAATGTACTGGTCGTCAAACCACAAACCGATTAATGTCATCGCCCCACTTAAAAGTGGGGCGAGTCGTTTCTATACCACTCGGTTTTGGGTTCGCCCTTGCTCTACCGCTTCAATATTATTCACTAAAATAGCGCAAAGTTTCTCTATAGAAGAATGGCTGCCCCATGCAACATGAGGCGTTAGCACTAAGTTGGGTAAATCCATATTCTCGATCAAAGGATTGCTCTCAGGCGCAGGCTCTTCGGTAAATACATCCACCCCAGCTCCAGCAATCTGCTTTTGCTTTAACGCGCTAACCAATGCGGCTTCATTAACTAAACCACCACGTCCAGTATTAATCAAGATAGCCGTAGGCTTCATGTTCGATAATGCTTCAGCGTCGATAAGATCCGTCGTTTGGTTGGTCAAAGGGCAAAGTAGCGCAATGGCATCGCTTGTACTCAAAACCGTTCAAAAGGCACATAGCCCTCACGGCATTGCACCGCACCTTTGCGCTCAGAAAACTGCACTTTCATACCAATAGCTCGAGCAAGCCTAGCGGTCGCCTGTCCTAGCGCACCACTACCAATAATCCCTAATGTTGAATTAGCAATGTCTTGAATAGGATGTGTGAAAAAGCAGAATTTATTCTGGCGTTGCCACTCTCCATTACGAATATCATTATGGTAGGCGGGTATATTGCGCATTAAAGTAAACAGCAGAGCGACCACATGCTCAGGCACCGACTGAGTCGCATAGCCTTGAATGTTGGTGACGGCAATGCCGCGTTGTGCGCAGTAATCGAGGTCTACGTTATTAACGCCTGTCGCGGCAACAGCGATATGTGTGAGGTGTTTGGCCTGTTCAAGCACCTCTGAACCTAAGTAGACTTTATTGCTGATAACGACATCCGCATCAAGGATACGCTCTAAGACTTGCTCAGGTGAGGTCGACTCATACTCGAGCCACTGATGTGTGAAATGTGGTGTGGGGATCGTGATAGATGCTGGAATGGTATCACGATCTAAAAAAGACAATTTTCTTGGTGGCCATGACTTCTCCTTGATGTCGTGCGGCCACACATTTTATGACCGAGGCAAAGTCTTATAATCCGGTAAATCTGGCGCAGGGTCAAAATGTTGCACCACTAACGGCTCAGACACTTGATGAAAATCGCATGGCACGAAAATGGATTGCAGTTTTTCGGTTTCAGGATGATAAAAACACAGCTCTGCCGCATGCAGTTCTAATCTCTCTGAGAACTTCATTGCCTCTTCGTGAGCATAGAACTCATCACCAACGATGGGATGACCCAATGCCAATAGGTGCACCCTTAATTGGTGTGAACGTCCAGTAATCGGAAATAAGCGCACAATGCTGGTCTGTTGTTCTTGTTTCACCACTTGATAGTACGTTTGCGATGGTTTGCCATGTTCGTAACAGACCTTCTGTCTCGGACGATTCGGTCAGTCATCAACAATCAACGGCAGGTCGATCAAACCCTCTTGCTGGGTAGCGTTCCCCATACTCGTGCATAATAGACTTTATGAGTCAGCCGATATTGAAACTGTTTCTTTAGAGAACGTTCTGCTTGTTTGTTTTTCGCTAACAACATCAACCCAGAGGTGGACATATCTAAACGATGCACCACTTGAATCTCGGGATGCACTTCAACGAGGCGACTCCACATGCTGTCGTAGTGCTCCGGTGCTTTACCTGGGACAGACAATAGACCTGAAGGCTTGTTTACTGCGAGGATATGTTCGTCTTCAAATACCGTCTCTATCCAAGGTTCGGTAGGAGGGGTGTAGCTAAGCATGGCCATATTAATTTACCGCATCACAATGAAGTAGGACGCAGATATCGGCGTCCTACTTTGTGTTATTAGTTGTGGCTGACAACGATCAGACGTAGCGAGTCCAGTTGAACTTGAGCTGTCGCAATATAACCATCAAGCTCTTTAATCTGAGCTTCAATCGCTTCGATTTCCTCGTCACGAATATTTGGGTTTACCGCTTTTAGTGCCTGTAAGCGTTCTAACTCACCATTCAAGCTTGCGTACATCTCTTTATGCGCTTGTTCGCGAACCGCCACGACTTTCTCTTCAACCGCTTCATTACCCGCTTCAATCAAACGATGGACATCAGCTTGAACAGACGTCACCAACTTACTACCTAGATGGCGATTTACTGGGCTAAGCTGACGGTTGAAACCTTCAAACTCAACTTGTGAAGAAAGATCATTACCACGAGCATCCATCATCAGACGAATCGGTGTTGGTGGTAGGAAGCGGCTAATACCACTCTGTTTTGGCGCCTGCGCATCCACAACATATACCAACTCCAATAAGATAGTACCGACTGGAAGTG
>ASHK01000096.1 GCA_000695745.1 Vibrio madracius
TCTTGTTGTTATTTATTGTTTTTAATGGGCACACAGTCTGCTTTCTTCGGCCCAGTAAAATACGCTTTGTTGCCTCAACAACTCAAGCCCAATGAGCTGCTATCAGGCAATGCACTCGTCGAAACGGGGACTTTCCTAGCCATTCTTCTTGGGACTTTGGGTGCCGGTATTATTGCGTCGGCTGATAGTGCCAAGTATGTAGCGGCGGGCAGTGTCATTCTATTTGCGTTGGCAGGATACGCGTCAAGCCGTTCAATTCCAGAAGCCCCTGCTGCTGCTCCCGATCTTAAGTTTCGTTGGCAACCGATAAAACAAACCAAAGAAACGCTCAAGATTGCGCATCAAGACCGTGTCGTCTTCCAATGTATTATGGCTATTAGCTGGTTTTGGTTCTTAGGCGCGGCTTACCTAACGCAGTTTCCTAACTTCACTAAAATTCACCTGATGGGGAATGAGGCTGCCGTCTCATTCTTGCTCGCATTATTTTCAGTCGGCATTGCGCTAGGTTCGATGCTTTGTGACAAGATGTCTAAAAATCGTATTGATGTAGGAATCGTACCGATTGGCAGCATCGGCATCACGATATTTGGTGCCCTTATGGCGTTTGCCGTTCCTAATGACCTGCCACAATTTACCTCATTCAGTGAATTTGTTTCCTACTCTGGCTTATGGCCAGTGTTCGGTTATCTGCTCGCATTAGGCATGTCTGGCGGACTGTTCATTGTTCCTTTGTATGCCCTGATGCAGCAGCAAGCAAAAGAAACTGAACGTGCTCGCGTTATTGCCGCTCTCAATATCTATAACTCACTGTTCATGGTAGGCAGTGCCGTATTAGGTATTGTTGGCCTCTCAATCCTTGAGTTAACCATTGTCCAACTATTCTTGGTATTGGCGCTAATGAACTTTATGATGGCAACATATCTGTTCTTGCAGTCACCTATTTTTGTCGTTCGATTCCTTATTTGGATCCTGACAACCATCATGTATCGCATCACCCATAAGAATCTGCATCATCTTCCTGAGAAGGGAGGCGCGCTGATCGTCTGTAACCATGTCAGCTATATGGACGCCTTAGTCATGTCTGCGGCAAGTCCAAGGCTGATACGCTTTGTCATGGAAGAGGATTACGCCAACTTTAAGCCCGTGCGTCGTTTCTTGCGTCGTGCAGGCGTCATCCCTATTTCATCGACTCGAAAGGGGTCAATTCGACGAGCCTTTAATGACATTGAGCAAGCCTTAGCTGAGGGCGAAATTGTTTGTATTTTCCCAGAAGGGCGCCTAACCTCTGACGGTGAAATGAATGAGTTTATGCGCGGGATTGATATTGTTCTTCGTCGTTCTCCTGTTCCTGTTCATCCCAATGGCCTTAAAAGGGCTTTGGGGTAGCTACTTCAGTCGTCACAAAGGTCGCGCGTGCAAAGGCTTACCGACTCGTTTTAGAGCCAAGTTAGAGCTAGAAGCGGGGGCACCAGTCGCACCTGAAGAAGCGTCTAGTCAAACGATGTTTGAGCGAGTCGCTACACTTCGCGGCGATTATCGCTAACGAAATTTGCGGCACAGCAATCTGACTTGTTCAAAACATAATAATTGGCGTTTAGTTTTTCTGAACGCTCGTTAAATAATTTTAGGTTTTGTTGATCTAGCGAAATTCATACAATTCCTTTATATGGCGAGAGATTTCTCGCCTTTTTATTAAAGGTACCTCATGTTCACCCAGTTACGCTCTTACCCACTATTTTTTCTCGCGATCATTGCTTGTCTTACCCCCTGGGTATCGTCGCCTATTGCTTTGATTCTCGGCTTTTTCCTCACTACTTTTAGCTTGGTTCCCACCGCGCTTCCTTTAGCAAAATTCACGAAAAAGCTGCTTGCTTACTCTATCGTAGGCTTAGGTTTCGGTATTCATTTAGATCAGGCAATGCAAGCCACCAGCGATGGTATAGGCATTATTGTTGCCACCATACTTGGTACGCTCATCATAGGTTGGTTTTTAGCACGCCGAATGGGGTTAGATAAGCAAACGGGCTACCTCATCTCGTCAGGTACTGCAATTTGTGGTGGTAGCGCAATCGCCGCGGTTGCCCCAGCTATTAATGCCGATGACGAGAAAATTGGTATCGCGCTAGCAACCGTTTTTGTGCTCAACTCTGTCGCTTTATTCGTTTTTCCAGTGATTGGTCATGCATTGAACCTTGATCAACATACGTTTGGCACCTGGGCTGCTATCGCCATTCACGATACGTCATCGGTCGTCGGTGCTGCCTCTGCTTATGGTGAGGAGGCACTTACCACCGCCACGACGCTCAAATTAGCCCGCGCATTATGGATTATTCCTGTAGCACTAGTTAGTGCGGCCATTTTAGCAACAAACAGAATAAAATTACCATTCCGTACTTTATTTTGTTCTATTGCGCCGCCATTTTGGTAAGTGATTACTTACCTCAATTTGAGATGGTATATCAGGGTATTTTTGATGTATCGAAGAAACTACTTGTCGTGTGCCTGTTCTTAATTGGCTGCAGCATCTCAATTGATAAGCTTAAACAGGCTGGCAGTAAGCCAATGATATTTGGTATTACAATGTGGTTGTTGATTTCCGCGACTTCTCTAGCTTGGTTAATGTTTTCTTAGTATCGCCTTGCGCTAATTTTGCGTGTATACGTTAAAAGAACAGGACGACCGTCAACAGAAAGGCGGTCAGCTCTGCAAGTGCGTGTCAGCCATCGCTAGAGAAGGCCAGAGCAAGTTGCAGTGCAATCGCGATAATCAATAATTTATTCATTCCATAGGCTCACTCAGTATCCATGTTTTCTATTATGGTGAGCCTAATGGGTAATGAAAATTCAGTTTTGGACTATGAAATAACTACATAATTGGATTGGTATTGCGACAGCCACTTCTTCACCTCAGCACGCGAGACTTTGATTCCTGACCGTGACAGTGATTCAGGCAGTAGAAAATACGCTACAGGCTGTTTGAACCTTGGTAGTAATTCCGCCAGTCTCTGCCTTTGCTCATCGAGTTTGGGTAATGCCGCGGACTGCACAACAGCCACACACCGCGCCCCATACTCTTCATCTTCAACGGCAATAACGATACTCTGAGTAATAGTTGGTAGCGTATTAAGGGCAGCTTCAACCTCCTCACAATGGACGTTTTCGCCCCCAGAAATGAACAGATTATCAGCACGACCAATGACTCTCAGCTCATTGCCATTTACCCACTCCCCTAGATCTCGCGTATCCAACCATTGACTCTGCAACTCCAGTGGCAGGATGCTCCCTTGCCAATAGTAGCCCTTTGCCAACGTATCACCTGCAACAAAAATACGGCCATCATCCAACTTGAGTTTTCGGCGTGGTAACACATAACCCGATGATGGCAATTCATCGACTGGCTTAGCCGTTACGGTCGACGCAGTTTCTGTCATCCCATAACCCATCCAAGCGTCGATATGACGTACTTTGGCCTGTTGAATCAACGACAAAGGAATATGACTTCCTCCAAGCAGCACTCGTTCTAGCTTGGTCGACCATTGATTATCCACTATCCACTTAAGCTGAGTCGATACCAGTGATGCATGACTCACGTCTGAGATATCTTGGCGAAAGTCTCCACTGGCAATTTTTATCGCAGCGCCAGACTGTAGCCAACGCCACACAATCCCTAGGCCAGACACATGGTACATTGGCAGGCTCAATAACCAACTGTCTCCAACCACAAAACCAAAGCACTCTAGGAGGCCACTGGCAGAGGCTATATGTTGCTCTGCTCCATGCACAACGGCTTTGGGGCGACCTGTTGAGCCCGATGTGAAGATAATGGAGGCAATATCAATATTGGACGGTACTGCAGACCTATGCTGGCTCGTTCCGCGTGAGTGAAAATGCAAACTTGGTAACTCGGTTGAACTGCAGCAATTCCACACCACCGCAGGTTCATCTTTCAAATACAGAGCTGAGAGTTTGGCTTCGAGTAATTCATCTGATTGTTCGGCAACAATCGCGGGGACGGCGCCATGCGCAAGACAAGCAAGGTAAGCAAAAACTAAGGTTTCTTGCGCACGACCTATGAGGCAAACAACCTGACCTTGAACAATGGCTTTATCGATCAACTGATGTCGATATTGTTCAACCTGTTGCTTGACCTCCAGCCAGGTAAGCTGACGCTGCGCAGTGGTTAAAGCAATTTGAGTGGGAGCAGACTGTGCCCAGTGCTCCCATAAACACGGTGACGCCACCACTTAAAGACTCGTTGACTCAGATTGCCAAACCAATGTTTGGTCCTCTAAGCGTTCAACTGGTAACAAACAACCCGGCCAAGGTTTCTAGTTGCGCACCGAACAGTTGCATAGTATCCAAGCCCGGTGTTTCGGCGGGCACTTGCCAGTGAGAAAACCTCGCTAATTGCCCAAGACCGACGCTGCTCTCCAAGCTGGAGCTGATGATCACTTGAATGGCATGACTTTTCGCCTCTTCAATCAAGCGAATACACTTGTCTAAGCTACCAATCAAGGTTGGCTTGATGAT
>ASHK01000097.1 GCA_000695745.1 Vibrio madracius
TGCTGGTATGGACAACAGCAAACTGTCCAACTGAATGTAAAATTTGATTTATAACCAAAACCATAAACGTGCTTCAGCAGCAATGCTGAAGCCTCTTTATTTAGGACAATAATGCAACAGACACTAGATAGCGACCATTTAACGCAGTTACACACGCTAACGCATATCTCACAACAGGTTTCTCCTTTGTTAGTTCAACTGACGGAGGGAAGCCGCATTATTGTCCCTGGCACAAGCGCATCGACTGATGTCAACGAGTTATATCAATACTGGAAAGCGAACTATCCGGAAGCGGGCCAATATATTGGTTAACCCGAACATGGACAATGTTAATTTGGCAGCCGGTAACCATTGCTCTTGTCACCACCTATTACACCCAAGCCGTCCCACCGATTAGTACAATGGTTCAGGGATTTAACCGTCAAAACGGCGTGGTCGGACAATTTGATTTTAGTTGTCACGAGTGGCAATTGGGCGATCAGCACCAAAGACTAGAGTACGCTGCGAAGCAACTCACCTTATTACTGACCCAACTTGCAGAGCAACTAAATCATGTTTGTCGCATCAGCCCAGCGACTAGAGAAAAGCTTCTCGCCGATACCATTATGGAGATGCTGTTACGCGGTTTAAAACACATGGTAAGCAGCCGTCTGTTAGAACAACAACAGATTCATCCAACTTTTGCTCACGAACTCCAGCATTGGCAACAAGCACTAAAGCTGCCTTTGACGCGTTTTGGTCGATTAGATGTCACTTGTGATGGGGAGTATTTTGTCCAACGAAGAGCTTGTTGTATGCACTATCGTCGTGCCGATGGCGACTATTGCCAAGGTTGCCCCCAACAAAAAAACTGACTTAACGACGAGATATTGCATAAGGCGAGATTTTAGCAATCAAACCCATAACTTTTCGTTACAACAATATGAATAAGAGATAACAAATGATAACTCATATCAATATCATTTAATCTGTATTTCTTAAATGAGTTGCAATACAATATCCACGCTTCCAAAACCGATTAACGTCTTTGAGAATGGCTCTTAGCATCGAGATTTAAGATACAGAATGATGAATTCTATAACGTGTCTTTGGAATCTAACTTCAACTAACAACTGGTACTTTCTACAAGAAAGCAGAAGGCTCTTGAAATGAACAAAACGGCTCTTCGCCTGACCTTGTGTTCGCTCCCATTGCTGTCCTTAAGCAGCTTTGCGACCGCTAACGATCTTAATAGTGCTCGAAATGTCGAAGCGCAAACCATCACACAAAGCGCTCAAAGCCAAACACGTATCAACAAAAGTAGTGATAAGGCGTTTGAGCTAAAGTCTGATATTGCGATGCTTGAGCAAGAAGTGGCTAATTTAGAAGTGTACGAAAACATTTGCAAGCCGTTGTTGCCAATCAAGAAGAAGAGATGACTAGCATAGATACACAGCTACAACAGATCAATGCAACACGTCAGGGCGTCGTGCCACTTATGTACCAAATGCTGGCAGGTCTTGAAGAGCAAATCAAACAAGACAAGCCGATTCGAATTGAAACACGCTTAGCCAGACTTGATGAATTGAAATCATTGATGCCACAAGCCGATGTGAGCGACGCAGAAAAATACCGTCGTATCTTAGAAGCTTATCAAATTGAGATGGACTACGGCCTTAAACTCGGCAGTTACCGCAGCTTGATCAACGTCGGTAGTGACATCGAGGCGGAGCAGCTGTACCTAGGCCGACTTGCTTTAGTTGCTCGTAGCCTAGACAGACATCAATATTGGTCTTGGGATATTAACCAAAAACGTGGGTCGCTGTCGACAGCACTTTAGCACCACAAATCGATAAAGCATTTGCTATCGCGAACAAACAGGCTTCACCATCTCTGCTTGAGCTTCCGATTTCATTAACTCCAGTGACTCAAATAAAGGATCCTAGCTAATGCGTCCGTTTTCATTCCATAAACTACCGCTTATGGTTGCGCTGCTAAGCCTTGGATTAGCACAACCGTCATTCGCAACTGACACCTTAACCTCAAAAGCAAAAGCCGCTCAGCAACAAGAGAAACAGCATAATGCCGAGCGTGAAGCAGAGTTTAACAAACAAGAGCAACAGCTCGCAGCACGCAAAGCCGAACTTGAAAAACGCAAAGCTCAGTTAGATGCCAGCATAGAATCACTCAGCACAGCTTTTTCCGATAATGAGCAAGCTCTGGCTGAACAACAGAAAAAACTTCATTTAGAAACGGGCAGTTTAGGTGAGTTATTTGGTGTTGTTAGGCAATCGGCCAAAGAAGTCCAAGTTGAACTTGAACACTCTGTCGCTAACACTGAGCAAACCGAACAAATTGCGGCGATTAATGACATTGTTGCAGCGAAAACATTACCTTCCATCGAAGAGCTCACGGGTTTATGGCGAGCTTATCAAGCTCAAATTTCGAGTAGCGCTACCTATGCAGAGCTTCAAGTACCCTTTGTGGCAGGGAATGGCGAAATAACCAAGCTTGACGTTGTTCGTTTAGGTAATTTTGCCCTACTTTCCGACCATGGCCCAGTTGATTGGGATGGCAAACTGGCAAGTGACTTTCCTCGCCTGCCACAATCTGCGCCAACCTCGACAGATGCAGCTGGCATTGTGACCGGACAAACGGCAGCTTTCATCGACCCAAGTCGTGGTGATATTTATAAGCAATTAGCAGATAACCCAACACTCGGTGAACGATTCGAGCAGGGTGGTATTGTTGGAAAAATCATTGCAGGGCTATTTGCTCTTGGGATGATCATTGCCCTTTATCGCGCCATTGTTCTTGTCACAACAGAACAGAAAATCAACAAGCAACTGAAAACGCCAGATACACCAACTGACAACCCTCTTGGCCGTGTACTTAGTGTGTATAACAGTGAAAAGCAACTTCATGTTGAAGCTCTAGAATTACGCTTATTAGAGTCCATTATGGATGAACAACAGCATCTAGAGCGCGGACTTAGCATGCTGAAGCTACTTGCCGCTCTCGCGCCTATGTTGGGTCTACTAGGTACCGTTACTGGTATGATAGAAACATTCCAAGTCATTACCCAATTTGGTAATGCAGAACCACGTGTTATGGCTGGCGGTATCTCAATGGCATTGGTCACCACCGTATTGGGTCTGATTAC
>ASHK01000098.1 GCA_000695745.1 Vibrio madracius
CTGGATGTAGATTAGGGTTAAAGATCACCTGTTTAATGCCGCACAAAAAGCCGATTCGCTCTGACCAATAACCACCAAGACCAACACCACAAATAATAGGAGCTTTATCTTTTGATTCTTGGACTAACTTGTTTACTTCTTTCAGAAGGTGCTGCATATCATGCTTGGGATGTAATGTGCTGTAGTTGACGAAGCGGACGTCTTCATCAATGAATTGCAACTGAAGCACTTTTTCATGGTTGCCTGGGCTTGTAGAATCGAAGCCGTGAAGATAAATAATCATAGTACCTCTCAATCCTTCCTTATTGGTACGCTTTCGTTAAATCTACCACGAAAGCCCTAGTTTCATAGGGGGTAAGATGATTTTTCAGAAAAGAGAACGTTAAACAGTGATCGCCTCAACATATTCGTCGATAAATCGCTTCAGCTTCGTACAAAAAATCATCGCATTCCCACAACTGCGCAGCCAATACATACCAAAGCATAGCCATCATTTGCGAGTGGGGTTGCCAGATAAGCGCATCATGATGCCAAGTACACACATCAATAGAGGGACGATTCTGTTGGTACAACTCAATCCCTGTCATTAGATCCATTTGCAACATATCTAATGTCATAGTTAAGTCTAATACTGGACTAGCAATTGCAGCATACTCCCAGTCAATCACCGTAATTTCATTCGCACTTTGTACTAGGTTATGCAGCCCAAAGTCAAAATGACAAAGAGTGCGTTGTGGACAGTGTAATGCAGGTAGCACTCTATAGCGTTCATAGACCGCTCGATAGCGCCGTTTTAAGGCTACATCATGGAACCTTGACCAGTAATGATCAACCTTAGCTTGATAGTCAAAGTGGCGCACGTTACTGGTTGGCTGAACCTCATGAATTTTCGCCAGAATCACGATGACTTGGCCAACATCAAGGCGATGAGTGACAGGCTCTCCATCACACCAACTTAGCACGACACCCTGAGCGTTTCGAGCGATAACTTTATTGGTAGAAAGGTGTCCCGCAACCACATTCAAAACCTCAGCTTCATTATCACGACTGATATCAAATAGCTGACATAGCGATGAATTGGCGCGCCAAATTACCCAACCGTGAGTTGAGGTTAACACGCGCCAAGCACGATTTGTTAGACCACCAGATAACGGAAGTGCCCCTAAGGGCACTTCATTTAAGAGTGAAGATAATCCGGCAAGATCGGGAGATTGCCGAATTGCATCCATCCAATTAATCATTGGTGCAGATTATAGGCCAAGTACTGAACGAGACTCTTGTTTACGAATTTCAGTCTCATCAGCCCACTCAATCAGACCCGTTTCTAGATCCATCAGGCGCATGGTCATTTTGTAGTAGACGTCTTTGTCGCTACCAGCTTCTTTAACGATGCTGCTTAGGTTGCCGTAAAGCATATATTGCGCGCCAACCATTTTACCGAATTGAATAGCGGTGCTTTGATTCACTAGCTCATCATTGTTTTGGAAGTTAAGCTGTTCGCGCACAGACTCGACGCGGTCCATATCAACAAATCGGAACTTACCAGAGTTCAGCATCTTAGTACTGATGCTGTCTGTAATAGATTCGGTATCAATGTGCTCTGTGGTTTTGTTCTTAATACGCTCAACAAACACGATTGGACGACTGTCACGCGTGATGGCCGCTACAGAACCAGACATCAACATGCTATCGACCATATCGCCAGCGATCTTCTGTAGATCCGTTGAACCAAAGTCGATCGTTGTCGTTTCAGTTGCTTGCGCGTCGCCGTAACTTACTTTATTCGAACAGCCACCAAGAATGACCGCCAAACCCAACAAAGCAATAATACTTTTTTCATTTTATTTCCTTAGTCTTACTTACTATCCAACGGGTGGAAATTACTCATCCGCTCCGCGCAATTGCACACGGAATTCTTTACCATTTGGGTTAACTGACACCTCAGACAAGGTGATCGTTTCATCACCACGTAAGATGGCTCTTTTCCAAGGGGCCTGCTTGGTATTCACTTCAAGCCCTTGCTCATCATACCAATAGAAACGGTATTGAATAATTTGATCAGTCGATGTGGTATTCGACAAGCGAACTACCGCTCTTGCGTGACCATTGGTATCAATAGTTGAAATGTCATCAATAGAGAACTTCTTACCCATTTGTGCATCACCATAGAGCACTGCCTGAGTTTGGCCTTCAATCTTAATTCCTGACGTTTTACTGGAAGCACAGCCGAATAGCGCTAACAACACGCCAATACTCACTAACCATTTTTTCATTACATTCTTCCTAATTGTTTATGCCAAATAGTGGCATTTCCACCTTGACGCGATACCCAAACCAAGGTGGTTTGTCTGTCTCTCACATCAAAAGTATAGTCTTGTCCATCCAATGTTAGTGTGTGACTACCTGCTTTAACGATCTGACTCGCTCCGTTAACCACACTCGGTAGCGTTTGCCAACTTCTTGTGTCTGGCTGTTCGGTCAATGTATTCCAAACGTTAAAGATCAGGTTACCCACATCGTCATCTTTCGCCGTACTCTTCCGAATTTGGTCTTTCGCGTACACTCTCAGCGCTTGGCGCAATAGAATAGTCGGCATATTTTCAGTCAATTGTTGCTGCGCCATCAAATTGGTATCGACTAATTCACTCGACTTAAATGCTTTTCCATCTAACACCATACGAGAAAATTTCGGCGCCGCCGCTGGTACATAATACGGCAACGCGACAGTGTATAGCGCAGTGTTGCCCTGACTGTCATAAACAGGCAAAGTTAGGTTCCAGGACTGCATCGCATTTACAACCCCTTGCTCTTCAAGCACGATAATACGACCCTCGCCCGCTTTGACATTCGGCTATCCCACTACT
>ASHK01000099.1 GCA_000695745.1 Vibrio madracius
AAAGCCAACATTGAGTTACGTAAAATACGCGCGCCCTTTGATGGAAAGCTAGGTATTCGGAACATCAACCTTGGGCAATACGTATCTGTTGGTACTGATATTGTAAGACTCGAAGATTTATCTGTTATGCGAGTCAGATTTAGCGTGCCGCAATCGAAAATTGGCCACTTAAAAATCGGTCAGCGAATCACACTGAGTGTTCAATCTTATCCAAACAAAAGCTATGAGGGAAAAATCAACGCAATAGAACCAGTAATTAATGACAAAACTGGCTTAGTGATGATTCAGGCAGAAATACCAAACGACGACAGAACTCTGATTGGTGGTATGTTCGCAGAGGTAAATGTGTCGTTAAGTGATCTAGAGAAACAATTTGTCGTTCCTCAAACGTCCATTGCGTTTGCGCTTTACGGCAATCAGTTTTTGTTGTAGAGAAAGAAGGAAGTGACACGCGAGTGAAACAAGTCACGGTTGAGGTGTTGCAAAGAGATGGAAACTTCGCGCTGATAAAAGGTGATTTGAAATTTGATCAACTGGTGGTAACTACAGGAATTTTGAATTTAAGTAACAATACCAAAGTGAATATCGTCACAAACCCGATAAACACGCCAGATAAAATGCCTAAGCTTTAGGGGGGCGATCATGAACTTTACCGATATTTTCATCCATCGCCCCGTGATGGCAGCTTCACTGAGTGCATTGCTGCTTCTTTTGGGGTTCAATGCCTTGAAAGATTTACAAGTTCGTCAATACCCTGAAATGACAAACACAGTGATAACCGTTACAACCCCGTATCCAGGAGCTGATGCGGAACTCATTGAGGGATTCATTACTCAACCTTTGGAACAGGCGTTATCACAAGTTGATAATTTAGATTTTATGACATCGACGAGTCAACTTGGTTCTTCTAGTATCACCTTGAACATGATGTTGAACACCAGTCCGGAACAAGCATTATCCAACGTATTATCGCAAATTAACTCCGTTTCTAATCAACTTCCTAGAGAGGCCTATAATCCCTCAGTAACCTCCTCAACCGGTTCAACCACGTCAATCATGTACATATCGTTTTATAGTAGTGAATTGAATTCGAGCCAAATCGTCGATTACCTTGAAAGGGTAGTGAACCCACAGCTATCGACCGTAAATGGGGTATCAAATATCCAGATGATGGGAGGAACACCGTTTGCTCTTAGGATTTGGCTAACCCAGAAAAGTTGGGGCAATTTAACCTGACCACTGGTGATTTGGTGAATGTATTACAGCAAAATAACTACCAGTCTGCGGTGGGGCAGTTCAATAGTTATTTGACCATATTAAATGGCACCATCGATACCCAAGTTGAGACGGTTGATGGTTTGAAGAGTCTTGTGATAGACAGCAGTAATGGGCAAGTAGTCCAATTACAAGACGTTGCTGAGGTGACTCTTGGTAAAAGTAGTGATGGAACCAGAGCGTTGGCGAACGGCAAAGAGGCCGTTATCATTGGCATCAATGCTACGCCAACAGCAAACCCACTTGATGTCGCTCAAGGCGTTCGTACACAGCTGCAAACCATTGAAAAGAATTTACCAAATACTATTCAGTCAACATTGATTTATGACTCTACTTTAGCAATTACAGACTCAATCAATGAAGTGATAAAGACCATAGTAGAAGCCGCGTTGATTGTTATCGTCGTTATTCTTTTATTTTTAGGTTCTTTTCGTGCGGTGATTATTCCTATCATCACCATACCATTATCACTGATTGGCGTTATTGCTGTCATGCAAGTATTTGGGTTTACCTTAAACTTGATGACACTCCTTGCCATGGTGCTGGCAATAGGACTTGTCGTTGACGATGCCATTGTCGTGGTTGAAAACGTCGAACGACACATAAAAATGGGGACCAAGCCTTTTCAAGCGGCTTTAGTGGCGACAAGAGAGATTGCTGTACCTGTGATTTCAATGACCATCACGCTGGCAGCGGTTTATGCACCGATTGCACTAATGGGAGGCGTAACCGGCGCATTATTTAAAGAGTTCGCGCTTACGCTGGCGGGAGCGGTTGTCATATCCGGGTTTATAGCTTTAACACTCTCTCCAATGATGTGCTCTAAAATGCTCAAAGCCGATGCAAAGCCAAGTAAGTTCGAATCCATAGTTGAAAGGGTACTTGGAGGTATTACTGACACGTATCAAAGAGCGCTGTTAAAGGTATTAGAGCGTAAAGCCGCAGTGGTTTTATTTGCTTTTCTGGTGCTGGTGTCCCTGCCAATCATATTTAGTTTCATCCCTTCCCAGTTAGCACCGGATGAAGATCAGGCGTAGCCGTTATTATCGGCTCAACGCCCTCGACATCGAATAACGATTACATTCAAGCAAATATGCAGTTAGTGAATGATGTAGTAACAAAACAACCTCAAGTTGAAGCATCACTGGCATTAATCGGTATGCCTACTAGCAGTCAAGGCTTAGCCATTGCGCCGTTGATTCCTTGGAGTGAA
>ASHK01000100.1 GCA_000695745.1 Vibrio madracius
CAGTTAAACCGACACTTGCTTCTTGTTGTCATCTTCGAACATCGTCGGCATTAAGCGAACGAACTCTAGTCCTTTCCAATCCTCAGGGAACATCTCGTACACTGTTGGCAGATGCTGGAAGAAATTGACCGTTGAAGCCCAGTCCAAACGTTTTGCAGCACATGGAATAAGCAGTGCATTTGAGGCATACATAGCGTTCCAAACCAGTGGATCAACGTGAGGACCAGTATCTATCATGATGACATCAAAATCGTCAGCGATTTTGTCGATCAACTTCTCTTTTAACAATTTAACGATATCGAGAGATTGGTTTTGAGAAAGATTTTGCCATGCTTCGGCATTAAACATTGCATCTTCAGGGAAAGCTGAAATAGTTTTTAAGTTCGGGTACTGCGTTGGCAGTAAAACATTACGGCGCAAAAACTCGATATCGATATCCGTACCTTCAGGCACATTCTCTAGCATGACATCTACCGCAGAATAGATATTTTCATGTT
This sequence comes from Vibrio madracius, assembly GCA_000695745.1. Lineage (GTDB taxonomy): Bacteria > Pseudomonadota > Gammaproteobacteria > Enterobacterales > Vibrionaceae > Vibrio > Vibrio madracius. Next base: position 498 of record ASHK01000100.1, read on the forward strand.
CAGAGATACTGATTTGTGGGTTCAAGAACAAACGAAGTGAGCCTTGTGGATCCAAGTCGATTAAACAAATGCGATAACGCTTGTCCAAGTTTAATGCCAGGCAAGCCGCTAAATGCACAGCGCTCATCGATTTGCCCGTACCACCCTTTTGGTTTTGAACGTTAATAATCCACGGCTTGTTATTAGCACTTTGCTTACGTTGATGAAATTTAGGTACCGCAGCTGCATCCATCAACATATGTGCTTCTTGCAACGAGATAGAATAATGGTTCGCGTTGTTTTTAGTAAATTGATGACCATTTGCTTCCATCTTACTGATGGCATCATCTAGTTTACGGCGAGTCAACCCAGAACGAGTTTCCATCATTGCTTTCGACATTGCTGGAAAATGATCGTCGCTTCGCTCTTCTAAGACGATTTCGATGCGATCTGCTTGTACTTGCTGAGTCTGTTCTGCAAGTTGGTAGAGATTATCTATTGTTTGTTCTCTTTTCATACCTAAGTTCCAACCAAGTAACCTAATGAATTAATGTACAGCTATATCGTACATTCACATCAAAAAGCTGTCCACTCACTTAGGTATTATTTTTACAATAAATTGACCACATCAAAGCCAAATCGTGATTTCGTCTACAAAGCTGATGAAAAATGCAGCAATCTTTGCTAGAGGAATTGCAGGTAAACTAGACCAGATTAAAAGTGTTACCACGTCACTTATTTACAATGTAAATGGAAATTTATTCGGAACGATTATAAATTCTGGATAACTTACGGACAGTGTCATTTCTATCCAATACGTAACGGTTATTTCTCTTAAATCGACAATCATGAGTGATTTATTGTAAACAGAGTTTTAATAACCCACGCTCTTGTTTGACACGGGTCTTGATCATCGTTCCGAATACTAAGAAGCATGATCAAGGAAAAAATTACCCTATTGGATCGCCGATTTACTCAATTCGTTCGATCTATTAATAGGGAAGAATGATCAAGTGGTTTTGCGCCTCGGAAGCATGTAAAATGTCGACCAAACTACGGTCAATACCCGATAGAGAAAGGGATAGTCGTAATTTTCAGCTATTCTGTCTCAAAATCAAAATGCATCAATCATTTCAATACAGCAGCTTGATCATGCTTCCACATTGAGGTCTACATGCCTCGGAGTGCTCAGAAAGGCAGGAAGATTAATTACGCTTTAAAATATGATTAACAAATGAGTGATAAATAACCTAACAATGCTTTATTACAGCCATTTTATGCATTCCTTGATCATGTTTTCGATATAAATTGATGTTTTTAAAAGTATTTAGATGAACCTATTCACAGCTTGTCTACTTTTTCTGTGGATAAGTTGTGATGCCTACATGATCATCGATCCAAACATCTATTGATCATGTTTTCGCTTTGCTGATGATCATGCCTCCTGAGATTTATGATCATGTTTTCACAATATAATGATCATCGTTTCAGAAATACTATGATCATGCGTCCGATAAGCAACGGAACCTTTACTTTTAAAAACAGAGGTTAGAATGCTCAAAAACGCCAGATCATAAGATCACTTAATCATATTAGATCAGTATTAACAGTAAAGATCAGTTTATTAAGAGCAATAAAATAGATCTTTATTTATTCATCATTATTCTTTATTCTATGGAACAATATCGAAATTACGGATAGTGTGATATAGATCCAATCATGAGTAGCGACGAAAAATTATTGATCCGATCTCCTAGAGATCACAAAGGCGGCCATCTATTTGAAGTAACAGAAACCGCTGTCGATTGGATCGAGCAGTATCAGCATTTCAAAGGGTCACCAAAAGTATTTTAGAACTGCTGAACCTCATTTCTTTACGTGGATTCAGTTCTAAAGATGGGTATGTGTCAACGACAGAGCTAATTGATGCAACTGATGGCAAGCTTACTCGAGCGGCCATTCAGCAGCGGTTGAGAGCGGCAGTCAA
>ASHK01000101.1 GCA_000695745.1 Vibrio madracius
AAACGCATCAAGGTGAAATTAAAAGGCCTGACTCCGAGGGAATATCGAAATCAGGCCTTACAAGCCGCTTGACAGAAATGTCCAACTTTATGGGGTCACTTCATAAAGAGCGGTTTGTCGGTTAAGTTATCTCCAAACCCATCAATTCAATGGGCAGAAATCAATCAAACTTGGATTTATGACGCAATAATCTTAGCGCGTTGAGTGTCACTATGGCAGTAGCACCGCTGTCTGCTAAGACTGCCACCCAMAGTCCTGTGATACCTAACAAACTTGTGACTAAAAAATATGCCTTTCAAACCCAGTGCCAATGTTACATTTTGCTTGATATTGCTAAGCGTTGCTCTTGATAGCTCAATCATCACTGGCAGCTCACTCAAACGGTTATGAGTTAGCGCTGCATCAGCCGTTTCTAAAGCGACATCTGTGCCCCCACCCATGGCTATACCAATATTAGCGGCTTTCATCGCCGGCGCATCGTTGATGCCATCACCAACCATAGCCACTCGGCGACCTTGCGCTAGCTCATTAACAAAAGTAACTTTATCTGCGGGCAACAAACTAGCTTTATAATCCATACCCAGCGGTGTTGCGATCGCATGCGCGCTTCGCTCATTATCACCTGTCAGCATAATGGTATCGATACCAAGCTTAGCCAGTTTTTCCACCGCTTCTGCAGTGTCTGCTCGGACTTCATCCTGCCAAGCAATAATGCCTTTCACCGTGCTTTCTGTTGCCAGTACCACTACCGTTTTGCCGCCATTTTCCAACTCAACCACTTTCTCCATCACCTCATCAGCAATGTCAAAAGTGACTTTAGATGGCGCGCTTAATATCCACTTACTACCGTCAACAATACCTTCGATGCCAACGCCAACCAGTGCTTTTTTCTCTTGGGCTTCTGGAATAACAATGCCACGCTGCTCAACATACTTAATCAAAGAGGTGGCTAAAGGGTGATTTGAACCTTGCTCAATGGCACCAGATAGCGCCAACACATGCTCCGTGTCCAAATCTGCTGTCACAACGACGTCAGTAACATGAGGCTTACCTAACGTCAGCGTTCCCGTTTTATCAAATGCAATGGCTTGAACGTTACCTAGCTGCTCTAACGCTGCGCCACCTTTAATCAGTGCACCACGTCTTGTTGCTGCGGCAAGACCTGACGTAATCGCTGCTGGTGTTGAAATCACAAGCGCACAAGGACAAGCGATCAGAAGTAACGCTAAACCACGATACACCCAGGTCTCCCATGGCTGAGCAAACATAAGAGGCGGCGTGATAATAACGAGTAGCGATACCAACATCATTAATGGTGTGTACCAACGACTGAATTTGTCCAAGAATCGCTCGATTGGCGCTTTTCTCGATTCCGCTTCTTCTATGAGGTGAAGAATGCGGTCAATGGCGTTTTCACCCTGTTTGGACGTAACCGTGAGTCGCACCACTTTATCTGCAAGGACCGCACCTGCCATAACAGTCTCACCAATATGACGTTCAACAGGAAGCGATTCGCCCGTCAAGGCACTTTCATCAAAGCTAGCGTTAGCATCCAATAACGAACCGTCAGCTGGCATACGATCACCAGGTGCAACTTCGATAATATCACCAGGTACCAGTGCCGATGCGCTCTTGGTTTGGCGCACACCGTTTACAATCACAGTCGCTTCTTCGGGAACCAAAGACATTAACGCTTGAACACCACTGCGTGCTCTTGAAGCCGCAAACGCTTCCAATCGCTCACCGATAAGAAACAGCAATAGAACCATTGCCGCTTCTACCGTTTCACCGAGATACAGTGCACCAATTGCGGCCACACTCATTAGTGTTTCAATAGCAAACGGGGTTCCTGATTTGGCAAGTTTTAGTGCCTTTGAGGCAATAGGAATAAGACCAAGAATACAAGTTAGTGTGAATAGCCATTCACTTAGCTGTGGCAAACTGCCTTTGAATGCAGCAGCGATCGCCATACCGGTAGAGATAGCAAGGATATGAAAGTTGTCTTTTAAGGTTTTTTTCCAACCTGTTAGCTGGTCCTGCGGCGCTGCACTACTGGTGCTGCCATCTAAAGCATTCAGAGTAAAGCCTGCATCAGTAACCGCCGTTTCAACTTGAGTAAACAGCGCTGCATCGTTGACTCGAACCACCAATTTTTCAGTGGCAAACAGAACTTTGGCACTCACGACACCAGCTAATTTATTGGTTGCTGACTCGACTTTTCTGGCGCATGCCGGACAGTCCATCCCAACCACTTTCCAAGATTTTAACAGTCCAGAATCAGATTCCGTTTTCCCACCGGAGGCGGCAGGTTCGTCAGGTTCAGAGGCACAGCAACTGCTTTCTGAGTCACAACAATCGGCGGATTGCTCGCTAGAAATTGCCGTTACTTGCGCGATTTTTGGTGCGTTGCACGCATCACCCGCGGGACGAATCGCGTTGATAGACTGTGAGCTGCACGCTTTATGTTTTGTACACATGGGATTCTCCTTTGCTTATCCTACATCCCAAGTGTAAACCTTGGAGCTAGCTCCAAGGTCAAGAAGAAATTTATCCTGATAGTGTCGGAGACTCTAATTGCTCCTCAACTTTAGACACCTCATTGATCATAACTGGGTCTGTGGTACTGAATGGTTGAGAGTTAACACAAACCAAACTTGGATCCTCTTCGGTGCTTGAACATTCACCGGTCTTACGTAGCTCAGAAATATGGAACTTGAGAACAATGTAGCCTAGTACCCCAAACACAACATTGCCGACGGCTTGCCCATAAAGGACACCTAGAGCACCAAACCATAATGAGCCTAGATACACAAATGGCAAAGTACCTATCGTTGCCTTACTTAGGTTAAGCGCAGTGGAATACAGTGGCTTACCCAGATTATTGAACGAGGTATTCGCAACAAACAACACACCATTAAAGACAAAGGTAATGGCCACATAAGTCGCAAATGCCGCCACGATCAGCGAGGCATCACCTGTTAGCGAGAACATATCGATAATCGGCTGTTGCAGAAGATACAACACAGCACACACCACAACGGTATAAAGGGTCGTCAC
>ASHK01000102.1 GCA_000695745.1 Vibrio madracius
TAATGAAACTTCCGTTTGGAAGCTGTATTGACCTATGCAAATGAAACATTGGCAGATGGTAGTGCTTGGGGACGTCCAGATGATTCAACATCGTTCTATACAGCAACGTTAGCGCCTGTCTTTACGGTTAATGCAGACTACTTTGGTCGCCCTCAGATTAAACCATATGTTAGTTATATGACGTCAAGTTGGGACGGATATTCCTGGTCAAATACTTCTAAAGGGAACGAAACTCGATTCGGTATCGAAGCTGAAATCTGGTTCTAATCAACCTAGTTGAATTTACTAGATGCAGTCTTAACGTAACAAGGCAGTCTAAGGACTGCCTTATTTTCTCAAATGGTGGAATATTATGAACAAAAATATTTTGGCGCTAGTACTTGGACTCAGTGTGGTCGGTTGTGCGAGTAACTCTGGTGTTGAACCCACCATTACCGATACTCAAATGAAAGCAGAAGATGTTTGCTGTATTAGTAAAAAAGATTTTGCTTGGATAGAGTTAGACAAGACTGAGGATGTGAGTTTCGTTATCGACGAAACGTCGCCAGTATGGGACTTTAAAACGGGTAAGAGCTTTTTTAACGCGTTTGAGTTTTCTCCTCGTTCTGGCAAAGTGAAAGTGACCTTGAGCAGTAAAATGCTTAAAAAACAAGTGTTAGCACCAACGGTGCAACTTCTTGATAAAGAGTACAATGTGATAAGAACGATCACATTGGATGAATTTAATATTCGTTATTCAGACATGTTCGATGCGAACCGCTACGTAACCAGCTTTGAAGTCGACGCACAATCTCTGCCTTATATGGTCGTCTACACTAAGCATTCTGATGTTGGGCAGCTAATCACGGTGCCGCACCCAGCTAAAGTGAGAGCAGAAGAGAGTGGTGAGCCACTACCTATCGTCACTGATCCTAAATTCAAACATAGTTATACTGGTGAGTTGAGCTTAGAAATAGAAACGCTGTCGTTAGGTTCTCGTAAGGTTGATTCTTCGCCAACGAAACAAGCAGCAACTGCGACGGCTGCTACTGTGGCGACTACGAGTGTAACGAGCAAAAAAGTGGCTCCAGCAACGATCCAACCTGAGACCACAAGCTATTATCATAGTGCGATCCAAAAAGCGGTCGCGGAAGATAATATTCCCAAAGCACTGAGTTTGTTAGATGAAGCTAAAGCACTCAATGTTGAAGGTGCACAGGAAGTGTTTGTTAAGGCTATCAATAGTCGTAAGTAACCAAGTTTACCCCACCTCGAATGATTGTGCTGGTCATGATTCACATAGTCATTCGAGGATCTTTGCCCAAATAAAATACCTGCCATGGTTTATTTCCTGCTAACTAAGTTGTAAAAGCGTGTAATAGATCGCCAATATCACTTAATTTATCTCCCTTCCTGCCGTTACTATATAGAGTAACCGTTACCCTAAAAGCTATTAATCAATGTCGACACTTTCTATTGCAATAGGTGCCACTAGCCTTTCGCTGATCTTGGCGTTCATCTGGATGTTTTCGCTATCTTTACGAAGAAAAAGGATGGAGCAAGAACGCCTTGAGCGTGAAGCAGCTTATCGACGCGCAATGGAAAAGGCACGTCAACAAGAGAGACAAGAACGTGTCTACAAAGCGGAAACCGGCCATGTTCCGACCATTTTGTATTTAGCCAAAGAAGCGGAACGTAATAATGTAAAAGAAGCGTTGTACTGGTATCACAAGGGGGCGCAACTGGACAACGTTACGGCTATGTACGGTATTGTACGTCTTAGTGATAAAAAGCGAGAAGACCTTGTGTTGCGAGAGCAAGCCAATTATTGGCGTTTATGCATTGCCGGTTCAGAAGGGGATTCGCATGCTAAATTTGAAGCAGCTAAAGCGCTAATTTATGGACGTGGTACTGAGCGCAATATTCCTAAGGGCGTTTCAACAATTCAAGAAGTAGCCGAAGAGGGACACTTAGACGCTATTTTGTTTATGGGAGATTGGAGTATTTCTCCAGATAATCCGACCCCGTCTCCCAAACAATCGACTCAGTGGTTCGAAAAAGCGGCTGAAAAGCAAAGTGAGGAAGGCATGACCAAACTGGGTCTGAACTACCTCAATGGTGTCGGTATTGAACAAAATACAGATAGAGCGTGCTACTGGTTAGAGCGTGCAGCAGAAAAAGGGAACATCGAAGCGATGTATTACGCTGGTGAGGCGTGGCGCGATATCAAACCGAACGGTGCGTCTATTGCCTATATCTGGTTGTTTATGTCAGCGTATCTAGGGTACGAGGCAGCGAAGTCAGCAAGAGATTCGGTGGGCTCTACGCTCGGCGTTGACTCTGTGGTAGGTCTTCAGTCGCTAGCCAAGCCGGTGCTTAAAAAACTCCAGTTTGGTCCCATGGTTAAGCATTCACTCATCAAAGCCCTAAATAAGCTTTATAAAAGGGAGCTGCCACTGTTCGCGATAGAGGATGCCGAAAAGCAAAATGCAGAAAAGCCGGATGCCAATACGACTGCGACACCCTCGCCAAAAGCCAATCGTGAGGAAGAATTGTCTGTTTCTGAATCCGATTATAACTATGCCAATTATCACACTTCGTATTCCAACCAATAATCATATTTGCGAAACAAACCTATTGCATATCGAAATATATGTATCATATATGATTCTTTGAAATCACATATGATACGCGTATTCCTATTTGTTATTGTTTTGCGAACAGATTGTTCCTAAATGTAGTTTCTGGTTCAATTTTGATGTGATAGTCATCACTTCAACTATGACTTTGACATTTCTCTGACAAAAATGATACTCAACAAAATATCCTGAGCTCAGTTTTAGTGTGGCGTCTAAGGATGCTTGGCAGTGGCCTTGATGTTCGCACGTTAAATTCATGCCTTTTGGCAACCTGTTCTATACGGAGCTTTCATGAAAACTTTTAAAATGACTCTAGCAGCGGCACTTGTTGCTGCAGTAGCCCTTCCTGCAAGCGCAAACTACGTTGACGTTCGTGGCGCATACAAAACAGAAGCGAAAACATACGAAACTCGTGTGCGTGCTGGTTTTGACTTTGCACAAGATTGGCAAATCCACCTTGAAGGTACTCAAGCTCAAGGTGACAAACTGTTTAGCAACTCTGATAAGAGCGTTGCAGCTTTTGAAACAGAGCTAAACTACAACTGGGCTATCAACGATAACTTCACGTTAACTCCAGGTTTTGTATACTGGAACGGTTCGGACCACATGGAATACCGTCCTTACCTAAAAGCAACGTATGCTGAAGGCAACTTCTATACTGCAGCTCGTTACCGTTACCAAGCGGCGTCTAGCAGCACGACTCCAGGCGTTCAAACTAACGACACGAACCAAGTTGACCTATGGGTTGGTTATAACCTAAACAACTTCGCACTTGAGTATAACCCTGCATACATCAACCAAAAAGATGGCGGTGCTTACACAGGCAACGGTACTGATAAAGCAGATACTAAGTGGGAACACACATTCCAAGTTAAATACACTGGCTTTGAATCATGGGCTCCATACGTAGATTATCAAATTCTAGATAAGACTTACGGTGCTATGAACAACGGTGCGTTTGAAACTAAAACAGAAAACCGTATCCGTGCGGGTGTAACGTTTAACTTCTAATCGTTACCGACTATTTTGTCGCTAAGCGACAAGTTGAGCGGAAAAGGCAACACACGGTGCTAACTCCGAGTAGCTAAACAAATGGTCAGTTGAACGACCCTGTGGTTGGTTGAAAATACCCTCAAGCATTTCATGTTTGGGGGTATGTTTTATGTTGGTTCACTGGCTTATTGATGTTGATGACTTTGCTTTTTCTGATTCAGTTGCTCTTTTTCAAAAAGAGATCCCACTGGAATGGATAAAGTGGACTCAGATACAGAGTAGTAACTTTGAGCCACTCCATAAACTAGATTTTCAGATGCAGCGCTCGGAATTCTTTAATGTCAGTTTGGGTTTCACCCCATTCATCTGTCAATTGCGTGCTACAAGCAGCGTCATCAAGGCAGTACATAACCCCTTGTAAGATCTCTAAATATCGCTCCTCTAGTTTTGGGTTAGCGGGTTCATTCCCATTACTAACCATGTCAACTAGGTGGCGATAGTAAGCAAGCGCAGTTTTGAACATTGACATGTCCGCATTGGTAAACGCTTGGTTATTGAATCTGGCAACAGACGCGAATACGCATTTAAGATCTTCACCGCATGCGTCCATTTTTCTTTGTAATTCCAGCGTTCCTAGCTTTTGTACTTCGGCGTCATAGGCGTATATCGTTTGCCATGAGAGTTCTCCAGCTGGAAGACTTGTGTTAAGTGCTGTATGACCCAAAGCAAAGGTTGGAATGGTTATAGCTGTCGCGATAATTGCGATAGTTTTAAACTTCATATTTCTTTCCTTTTCATTGATGTCTCTGTACAAATGCGCGGGAAGGTAACGTTAAAAGAGTAATTAAAGTAATAATATAATATCTTTGTTTTAGGAATTAGGACATTTGAAGCCAAAAAGGCCGCACTAGGCAGCCTTATTTCTTTGTTAGTTAACTTGTAGCGCCCTCAGACACACAAGAGACGTAGTAAGGTGTATCAGGGTAGGCCGCGTCTGGCATTTGATAGATTGAATGCATATACACCTCCGCATACCCTTCGCCACTCAATGCGACATATTGAAGATCTGTCGGCCAGCCTCTGTAGAGCGACATAGTTTTGTCTGAGATATCGCCTGTTCTTCAACTTGAGTGCCATACGCATCAAATTTAAGTTCGTCGAATGTAGGGAGTCTCCAATCAGAGAAACCGTTTAGTTTTTTGTCTCTGAAAAGCTTACATACGTCATCAAATTTGTCCTGAACGAATGCATAGTAGTCACCTTCCACATCATCACGAATCAATTCCTGAGTGTGGACGTATTCGGATAGGTCACTCTTCATTAGTGTTTTTATAAATGCCACTGAGGGAGGGCTAGTGTAGTATTTACCCGATTTAGCTTGGTATACATCGATATACTCACCTGACAGGTCATACACTGGAACTGAAACAGTTTTCGACTCTACGCCGTCAAAGCTCGCAGAGATATCGAACCCATCTTTAATCTCTGCTTTGATGACATTCTGATGAATTCGATAATCGCCAGCATCATGATTGGAGATTTGCCACTCGGCTTCTTTGCTTATGTCTTTTTGAGTGTCATCGTCATAGCTTCCCATCGCTTTTAGGGGAGTTTTGATTCGCCACAGAAGATATTTTGGTGCATCGAAGGCAACATTAAACAACTTGCCCTCACCTCCAACGCTACCAGTATCATTACTGTCATTACCGCCAGTGCCGGGAGAGACACTTGAACCTGTATCAGTTGAAGTTGAGTCTTGGAATGCGCCTTCTGAGTTACATCCGGTTAGTATTGCCAATGGCAATAACATGATTAATTTATTCATTATTTTATTCATTATTTTATTCTTTTTATTTAAATGACTGAAAATATGGGGAGGAATTTAGCAGCTTAAAAAACAAAATAAATAGTTATTTTGCGTTAGGAATGCAAAAGGTCGGAAAAACTCGGTCTTTTTTCGGTCAAAAAATCAGCGCTATCGCCCACCACTAAAGGCTGGTGCATATACGTTAATAGTGAGCTTGGTCGCTTGTAAGAAATTAGCTTCAAGCCCTAATTGAAAATTCTTACAAGGTCATAATTTTCTAATATGTAGGACAAACTTCGCGTGGTATCGATGCCTTTTACGAAGTGGATTCTGTCGTCGGTCTTTAGGGTTAATCGGTCTTTGCTCTTTCTTCCTTTGTGTTAATTGTTATTTTTTATCGTCGTAACAAAAATTTTTCACTGAACTTTTTTGTGTGTTTTTAATTGCATGTTTTTTCACATTATTCATTGTTTTATGCTTTAGATGGCGAAGAGTTAACCAATAATTTATCACTGGTTGATAGTATTCATTAATGGTGGTCATTCAGTGAGAAAGTGTGCCGGAGGTGAAATAAAATCCATATGTATCAATATCATGCATTTTATTGTAATTTAACGTTTCTTCAGTCGATCGCTAAACGACATAGCCAAAATTAACCATAAAATTACAGCGTGTTAGATGGATTATTTTCGTTGTAGAGTCTAAGAAACGTGCCATTTTGAACACTATGCAATTGTAAATGCAAAGTGATAGTATCCGAGCACTATTAACCTAAGCTCAACAAAAATAATGAAAAAAAATGTACTAATCGCAAGCCTAATGCTTGCTCCAACGTTCGCATTTGCGGATATGCCTCAATTTTTCATAGGCGCTAAAGGCGGCTACCAATGGGCAGACGACGATGCGTACAACCCATCAAACCCTAATGATTTTATCTGGGGTCTAAATACTGGTCTTAAATTCACTCCATCATGGAGCTGGGACATTGGTTATCAGTACCACAATGAACTAGAAAGCATCTCTACCTCTGCTGATGTTAAAACGTGGCTGATTGAGAGTGCAATTCGTTATGACTGGTACATGACAGATAACCTAAGTTTATTTGGTCGTGTGGGTGTGGCTTATTGGGATGTTTACTCCGCTCGCCCATCTAGCCCTAACGTAGATTCAACTGGCTTCTCTCCACTTGGCGAAATCGGTCTTAACTACCATCTAACACCTAGCACAGCGGTATCTTTAAGCTATCAGCACATCAACAATATCGGTGATTCTAAAACAGGCGAATACAACAGTAACGCTGTTATGTTTGGTCTAACGTACACGTTCGGCGCATCTAAGAAAGTAGAGCCGCTTCCAGTTGTTGAGCCAGCGCCAGTGGCGCCAAAGTTCGTTACTAAAACGTTCCCAAGAACTACATATTATGGGCAATACCCAACGAACGCATTCAACCCGAGCGAGCAGTTAAAGCAAGAGCTTCAAAAGTGGCCGAAGTACTGAACACACATGAGATGTCAAACGTTGAAAGTGATTGCGCACACCGATGCGACAGGTTCAGAAAAATACAATCAAGAGCTATCAGAAAAGCGTGCTGACGCCGTTGAATCTGCTTTAGTTGAAATGGGTGTATCTGAGACTCAAATCAACGTTGCTGGCGCTGGTGAGTCTGAGCCAGTAGCAGACAATAAAACAGAAAGAGGGCCGCGTTGAAAACGCCGTGTAGAGTTGACGATCCCAAGCTTTGACTACGATGAAGCGGTTGAGTGATAATTAAAACATAAAAATTGTTTAAGTGTGTTAGGTTTTTGATAATCTAACCAAGTCATTAGATAACTTAGAACCTTCCATCACCTTGCTAACATAAGGTACGGTTTATAAATCTGTATATGTTATTGTTTTCGCGCCCACCTAACCGGCGCTTTTTTTTGCCTAAAATTCGGTATGATCTAACCCCATTCCAATTAATATCCACATCGCTTTGATAACATTTAATAGAAAAAGTACAATCCAATCCAATGCAAAGTATATAAACAGGACTGTTTAATGTTATCCCAATATTACCACGACCTACCTACCAAACTGTGGACCTCGATAAGCTGAAACCAACCAAGATAGTGCGAAACTTTCTCTGTGACTACCTATACGCCGACAAGATTCTGCTTAGTTACGCCCTGCTGGAGAGTTTGGTAGTCTCTCAAACTTATAGTTGGCTTATGGGAGGCCATGTTTGTGACTATGACAAGAGCGGAAACACCATCGCTCCTAGAGCCAAGATCAACTATCGAGTAATTCGCTCGCTCTTCGATTCTGGCCTTGTCCGAGTAAACAAAAAAATAAGAACGCCCCACTTACGTTGCGTGATATTCGAATGGGCCGACGACATCAATCAGTACCGTAGAGAGATACTTAAAACAAAGGTGTTTAACGACTCTTACCGGGTCACTAACCAACTTATTGCCGCTACTGCTTCCATGTACGGCTTAAAGGTTAACTTCATTGGTGCCAGGAACGTATTTGAAATACTTCACGCTGATGGGAGCGCCATTCCATTCAAGCTTGGCAATCAAGTGGTAAATAACACTTACCTATTCATGACAGAAAGCGGTCAGCCAGTAACTCGATTAAAGGATATGACCTACATCGAATGGGAGGAATACTTATACGGCGTGGCAGTCAGGGCCAACATTAAAATCGATCCACCAAAAGCAAGTGTTGGTCATTTCTCAATCTTTAAAAAAAATTAATTAAAATTTCAGGTTTTTACCTGGAATTTTTTCACATAACGATAATGCGGTGGGCTTTCTGCTTTTTAAAAAAATGAAGCTCGTCAAAGAACACAACTACAGTGCTCCACCAAGAGACCAAGGAAGAGGTCAGCTTGCTCAAAAACGAGATCGAAGCTCTCTACGATAGAATTCTTCGGTTGTGACAAATATTAACAACTAACTCCGCCGAGAGTGCTTTGTTGCTCGGGGATAGTTTGCTGGTGGAATACGCTCCCGACGAAATGGAAGTGTTGGAGTCTATAGTTGAGAGTAGTAATGAGGTTGATAGCTGGGTTAAAGAGGTTTTGGATAGTGGCAAGGCGTAAAAAAGCGACCAATGCGATCGCCCTACTTTTATTTGTTTCTAGCTTGTCTTAAGAGTTCTATTTCTGATTCGCTATACATTGTCGATGACGGGTAAAGTACGCATTCAAACCCATTTGCGACATCGTAAATGCTTTGATTAGTGGATGACTTTTTACTGTATATGATATTTTCATCTTTGCATGCTGAGTGTCGGATAAATATCAGGCCGCCAGCCGTCGCATGTACCTTCTGGGCGGAGTTAGGTCCAGTTTTCCCTCCATAAGTGTTGTACATAGCAACGATGTCATTGTGGGCCGCACTACGTCTTCTGTAGTCACCTTTGTTTCTAGTAAAGTAGGCGATTTCAGACTTCGCTTGCTCTATGAGTTCTTTTAGTTGTTCTTTCTCATTGTCATCAAGGGCAGTGAGAAGTAATTTTGTTTTCACAGATACAAAGGTATTGAGTCTTTTCACCATAGTTTCGCTCGAGATTTTGTGACTACTAATGGCTTTATTGGTAGAGATATGGACTCTGACCACATTTTCTATGATCAAGGGTTCTTTGAAGAAATTGTTTGTGGCTTCGAAATGCTGAGGTGCGTATTCTAATAGTTCTGAGTTCGCTCTTTTCACTTCTTTTGCGTACTCAACAAGTCTTGCTGTTGCATTCCCTTTTTGTACTACAGCAACAATCCTTTCAGAGAATAAGCCCGTATCTTCTTTACCATTAATTTTGTCAGAAACGAGACTGCGATGATTGAGCGCCTTTTTGAGACGCTGATCTGCGCTTTGCTTATTTGCTAGTAGTGTGTTGATTTTTATTGGATCAACAATATTCATCGTTTTCTCTCGGGCCTACAGTGGTAGTTTAAAAAATTACCTATTCGATTGAAGTATCTATGTTACAACAATCAATCTAGCAAAAAAAGGGCAGCTAAGGGGGTTTACGCTGCAAAGTACCATTGGTTAAGAATATCCTTAATTGAATTTAGCGTAGTGTGTTCGGATAAGAGGCCTGGAGAGGTTTGTGACAGGATGACAGCTACCTCTTGCGCCGCATTATCAATGGCTTCCTGGTCGCTGTAGGTGTTCGCCATGCAGTTAATGACGATATCTGGCGCAATCTCGTATATCTTT
>ASHK01000103.1 GCA_000695745.1 Vibrio madracius
ATCGTATTACAGTCCACCGAGTTAAAAACAATAAACCTAGTACTATCAAGTTTTGCCTCCGCTTACTCCCCTGACTTTGGATTGATCATGGTAGGAACGGTGCTATCAACATTACCAAGTTTATTTATTTTCTTTGCTATGCAAAAACAGTTCGTCGCAAGTATGACAGGAGCTATCAAGTGAATCCGAAATCACAACTCATTAATACAGGTTGGTTCTTTAAACCGGGCCATACCATCGCAGAAAGTGCATTCGATATCCAAGATTGTGAGCAAATCACCTTGCCACATAATGCTGTCGACGTTCCACTAAACTATTTTGATGAAACTAAACTCCATCAAACATTCAGTTATTATTACCCGCTAACGTGCTCAGAAGCTGATTTATCTAGTCAGTGGTTGATGAAATTTGACGGTGCATTGTGTGATAGTCGAGTATACGTTAATGGTCAGCTAGCGTTAACACATCATGATGGATATACACCGTTCGAAGTTAGGCTTACTCCATTCTTAAAGGCTGGCGACAACTTGATCAGCGTACTGCTAAGCGGTGTAGAAAACCCTGAAATCCCTCCGTTCGGTGGCCGTATCGACTTTCTTTGTTTTCCAGGCATCTATCGTGATGTGTTCCTGACGCGCCACGATGACATTCGGATCAAGAATATCAAGATTGAGACCAAAAACGTACTCATCCAACCTGAAGTGACCGTCGATGTCAGACTTGAAACCTTCAACAACAGCGCTGCAGATGGTGAAATCAGTCTATCGTTGATCGACCCGTGTGGAACCACGCTCACAACAAAAACCATACCGATGACCTCCCAGCAAGAGCACGTTTGCTCAACCTTCGTACTCTCAGATGGCAAATTATGGGACTGTGACAACCCTCAGCTGTACTCCATACACTGTGAATTATCGTCACCAAATGCGACTGACTGCTACAGAGCACGATTCGGCATTCGAGAAGCTTGTTTTAACACTGACGGTTTCTACCTCAATGGTCAGCGGCTGCAGTTAACGGGCATTAACCGCCATCAAAGTTATCCATATATCGGCTATGCCATGGGAAAAAGTGGCCAAGAATTTGATGCCGAAGTAATAAAGTATGACTACGGTTTTAATCTTGTTAGAACCTCACACTACCCACAATCTAGCCACTTTTTAAATCGCTGTGATGAAATTGGTTTGCTGGTGTTTGAAGAGATTGCTGGCTGGCAACATGTCGGCGATGAGCACTGGCAAAAGAAATCTCTTGTCAACGTACAAGGAATGATTGAGAGAGACTGGAATCATCCCAGTATCATTTTATGGGGAGTCAGAGTGAACGAATCGGCTGATTATCACCAGTTCTACTCTCAAAGCAATAAACTGGCTCGCGAGCTTGACCCTTCAAGACAAACTGGTGGCGTTCGTTGTATCCAAGATAGTGAGTTTCTTGAGGACGTATATACATGAACGATTTCGTTCTAGGTGAAGGCAACAAATGGGTAAGGAGCCCACAAAATGTCACCGGCCTCGACCATGAAGTTCCTTACTTAATTACAGAATACGCTGGTCATATGTATCCCACGAAAAGACGCGACTGTGAAACATGGCAAATAGAGCACGTGATGAGGCATTTAAAAGTGTTAGATGGCAGTCGCGCTAATCCCAACATCAGTGGTTCGATCGCTTGGTGTCTGTTTGACTACAATACTCATCAAGACTTTGGTAGTGGCGATAAGATCTGTTATCACGGTATTAGTGATGCGTTCAGAATGCCGAAGTTTGCTGCCTATGTGTACGCAAGCCAGCAATCTCCAAGCCAAAAAGTGGTACTAAAACCTGTCACCTATTGGACGCGCGGAGAACGACCTGAAGCCAAAGCACTGCCAATCGTTATTCTAACCAACTGTGATTGCATCGAAATGAGCATGCCAACCGGGGAAGTAAAACGCTTTTATCCTGATCGTAGTCTCTTCGCTCACCTCGCGCACCCTCCGGTCATTATCGACGAATGGAACCTCGGCGATTTCCCTATTGGAGATTGGGGCTACGCATGGGCAGACCTTCATTTTAAAGGGATCATCAATGGTGAAACCGTGAAAGAGGTGTCTTTAGCGGCCTCTCCTATACCCACCACTCTTTCGGTAGACGTACATAAACACTCCTTAACCTCTCAACAAGGAGACAGCACCAGAGTTGCTATCGAAGTGCTCGACCAAAACAACAACCTTTTACCATATTTTGGTGAGGTTCTTACCGTTAGCAGCAGTACCAATCTGACGGTTATTGGTCCTAATTTAATAGCGTTAGAAGGCGGTGTCGCCAGTTTTTGGGTCAAGGCAGAGACTGCCGGGAAAGGCCACCTTATTATCGAGAGTCAGACGTTCGGTACACGCACCGTGACCATTGACGTTACTCATGCAACTGACGAGCAGTTAGAGGTTCACAATGGCTAATATTTCCATTCAAGATGTGGTTAAACGATATGGAAAAACTCAAACCATACACAATGTCAGTCTTGAGATTGACGAAGGAGATTTTGTGGTTTTTGTTGGTCCATCTGGCTGCGGTAAATCGACCTTACTGCGCATGATAGCAGGGCTTGAAGTCATTACTGAGGGCGACATTTCGATAGGTGGAGAGGTAGTCACCGACAAAGATCCAGCAGAGCGTGGTATAGCGATGGTTTTTCAATCCTATGCACTGTATCCCCACTTAACGGTACGTGGCAACATGAGCTTTGGACTTAGGATGAATGGTCATCCTAAAGAGGAGGTTGAAAAGTTAGTACTCAAAGCGGCTCAAACTCTGCAACTAGAGAGTTTACTTGATAGAAAACCGGCGGAGCTGTCCGGCGGGCAACGTCAACGTGTAGCAATAGGACGCGCGATAGTGCGTGATCCTAAAGTATTTTTGTTTGATGAACCACTGTCAAACCTAGATGCAGAACTGCGGGTAG
Source organism: Vibrio madracius (assembly GCA_000695745.1). GTDB lineage: Bacteria > Pseudomonadota > Gammaproteobacteria > Enterobacterales > Vibrionaceae > Vibrio > Vibrio madracius. The sequence continues at coordinate 2,944 of ASHK01000103.1, forward strand.
AGATGCGACTGGAGATTGCCAAATTGCATCAATCACTTGGTAATACCATGATCTATGTGACACATGATCAGGTCGAAGCGATGACATTGGCGGACAAAATTGTGGTGTTAAATAAAGGGTGTGTCGAACAGGTGGGCCCACCAATGGAGCTTTATCACACTCCAAGCAACTTGTTTGTTGCGGGCTTTATCGGCTCTCCGAAAATGAATTTTCTTCCCGCAACAGTCACCATGGCAAATGACAAAGTATTGGAGCTGACGATCAATGGTAGGGACACCATTCAACTAGCACCCAAAAGCTACAATTTAGCACAAGGGGATACGATCACTTTCGGTATCCGGCCAGAGCACCTCACACTTGATGAGGAGGGAGATATCGTATTGAAGTTCCAAAATCAAGCTGCTGAGCGTTTAGGAAGCGCCACGTTTATGTTTGGTCAGTGTGCTCAAGTTGATGGTTTTAAGGTTCAACTAAATGGTGATCATACAACGAATATGTTTGAGGAATACAGCGTATCTTGCCTGCTCAAAGACTGCCATATCTTTGATAGTAATGGGAGAAGAGTACCGTCTAACCACAATTCATAATATAAACACATAACGATTAAAATGCCCCTATACTAGGGGCATTTTCGCATTACTGATTTCGCTTGATTGATGATTTACAAAGCTATCACGCCAGACGAACTCATACCCTAACATGACTTTTTTCTTGTAACTTCGGCCTTCTACCAATTCCAAAAAGAGGTCAACCGCCGCTTCCCCCATCTGAACTGGAAACAATCTCATACTAGTAAGGCTTGGATTGAGGTGCTGCGCTGTGGGTATATCGTTCATACCGACAATTTTGATTTGTTCGGGAATAGATAGACCATTCTCTTGAATAGCTCGATAAGCACCAATAGCAATGATATCCGTGGACGCAAACACAACATCTGGCAAGTCACCAGACGCGATGATGGCTGACATCGCTTGATAACCCGACTCAATATCAAAGTGTTGGCTAACTTTGCAAAATTTCTCATTATATAGACCCGCTTTTTTGGTCATTTTTCGGAACACGTATAAACGGGTTTCATCATTGCCGATGAACGCGGCTTCTTGGCACCACTCGCAAGGATAAGCGAGACGACTTCTTTTGATGCCGCCGCTCTATCAAACTCAACCGAATCAAACTTGGTTTCCAAAGGGTTGGAATCTACAAAGATGAGATTGGGATTAAGTGCATGGATACTATCAACTTCTGGTTGACTAAAATGGCCAACACAAATCACCGCATTTGCATTCGCAAGAAAACCTTTATGGGTCTGAATATTGCACTTAAATGTATTTCTCAACGCAATATCGTGTTCATGGCAACGATTTTCAATTCCGATTCGAATTGAGGTATAAAACGGATCATTTAGCTCTTCATTGGGTGATAGAAAATGTACGACCGCGAGATTACGCTGTGCATTGTGGCATTGTCTGAAATGAGTCCGAGCCGCGACGCTGCTTGCTTTACTTTTCTCAACTCGTCTCTGTCTTGGTGATTTATAGTTGAGTTCTTGTGCGACTTCCAAGATACGTTTTCGCACATCTGCCCTCACAGACATCGAACTATCTTGACTTAGCACCCGAGAAACCGTCGAAGGAGCCACCTTTGCTTTGGCCGCGATATCCTTAATAGTTGCCAAAATTATTTCCTAAATAAAGCCATCCACCTTAGCAA
>ASHK01000104.1 GCA_000695745.1 Vibrio madracius
TTTGGTCGCCATTTCAACATCAAGCTGATTAATCAAACGGCGTAATCGTTCACGGACCTTAGGGTCACCAGAAATCAAGATAGAGTTAGTTCGCTCATCTGCCACCAGCTTAGGTTGCAAGAGTGCAGGTGTATTTTTAGCGTCAGTCGTCTTATTCAGCGCATCAACAATGCGAACCATTTCGGCCGCGGAAGCATTCTTAAGCTCAACAACTTCTACCTCTTTATCGCCAGCTTGGTCTACACGGCGAATAATATCTGCCAAACGGTTCACAACCGCAGCGCGACCGGTGATAAGAATGATATTCGCAGGATCATAATGAACCACATTCCCCGCACCAGCATTATCATTTAACTGACGTAATAAAGGAGAAAGCTCTCTTACCGAAACATTTTTGACCGCAACTACGCGGGTCACGACACTGTCTCCAGTAACGTTATCGGAATCACCCACTACTGGAATTGCAGACGTCTTAGCATCTTTTGCTTTGATAACTTTTAAAATGCCATTGTCCATCTCAACAACAGCGAAACCGTATACTTCTAAGACATTAAGGAAAAAGCTGTAATATTGCTCTTCATTTAAAACATCATAGCTACGCACATCAACTTTACCGCGCACTGATGGGTCAACAATGATGGTCTTATCGAGATTGCGTCCGACGATATTGATAAACTCATGCAGGTCAGTTCCTTTGAAACTGGCACTGAATTCATTGGCTGATACCGCTGGGGCTGCCATGAGACTCCCCATCAATAACCAGGTACTTGTTTTAAGCCAACTTTTCACTTGTTGCTCCCTTGTAATGCCTTATGCATAACTAAAACTGAATGAATATGTCATGTTGTTGCCCGTCACGTTCTACCGTTAGATTAAGTTCGGTAAGATCTGAAATAGACTGATAGATTTTTCCCATGGCGGCTGGGTCGGTGAGATCGGCACCATTGAGTGCCACAGCAATATCACCATTTTGCAGCCCCACGGCGTTAAACAACTCTGGATCTCGCCCAGGGCTGACACGATAACCTTTCACCTGACCATCCCTTTTAACCTGAGAAAGTCGAACATACTGAAAAATTTGTTGTGGATCTTGAGTAATCGTTCTGCGAATCGCTGTCAGTTTTTCCTCTGAATTAATGGGGTTATTTCCCGCGATATTAGACGCAGCGACTTGTGGTGCTGTTTTTAACTCGAGCTTTTTATATTCTAAACCTTCCAACATCACGGTTTCATCACGCCCGGAGTTAGAAATTATAATTCTATCGATCATCACAGCACTTACCGTCGCTCGAGTACCTTCGATCTGCTCTCCAATTCCATAGGTCCCTTGTTTGCCACGGTTTGCAACCACAGCGAGACTCAAATTAGGGTTGCTGCTCACAACGGAGCCTACTAAGACGACATTCAAACGTGTTTTTGGCGCATCCGTGACGACTGGCGCTTGCACCACTTTTTGTTCACGATTATACGGCCCAAAAATATTGGCTTTATTAATGTCTGAAGAGTGTAGATCATTCGACTGTATTTGTGCCGGATTGTTCACTGCCACAGGTGCAACCCATTGACTAACAGAGTGCGTCTGCGGAAAAAGCTGCCACAATAAAACCCCAGCAATCCAAGCAGACACCGCTAGCATGATTAAGGTGAGCGTTAAGCTAATTTGAGATTGATATTGCAGGCAACGACGTAAAAATGAAGTTAAAGAGGCGGTGTTGATACTCGCAGCCGATAAAGATATTCCTTTCACTCTCCTAATGTCCTGCCTTGCTTAACGTTTACTGAGGGTGTAATTGACTGTAATTGCTAACTTATCAGCAATCATTTTTTATATGGGTAATCGTCTGACTATAGCATATCTATTATGACAGTAGTGCAATCCGGAAAATGGGGTTGAAATAATTAGATCTGAACTCCATTTAAATGGATATTACCATGATAAACCCATCAGAAGTTCGCCAAACTTGTCAGTTAATACTGAAAACTGTCGGTGGTTCTGTACGAACACTCTGATATTGAGTTAGATAGTAGGATTCACCATGAGTTCCGAAGAAAAAGTCGTTCGTCTTGATAAATGGCTGTGGGCTGCTCGCTTCTATAAGACGAGAAGCATTGCTCGCAACATGGTCGATGGTGGCAAAGTCCACTATAATGGACAACGCTCTAAACCAAGCAAAATTGTAGAATTGGGTGCTGTTATTGCCCTGAGACAAGGCAATGAAGAAAAGACGGTGACCATCGAACGTATTTCCGATCAACGCAGAGGGCACCGGAAGCCCAAACTCTCTACTCTGAAACATCTGAGAGTATTGCAAAAAGAGAAGACAACGCTCTGCGCAGAAAGCTAAATGCTCACAACCCAAAGCCCTGAACGCCGACCTGATAAAAAACAGCGTCGCGACATTATTAAGTTTAAACATCAATAAGCTGGAGTTTCCTAAATGGCTAACAACACATTAAATCGCTACCTCTTTGAAGAGCTATCAGTGCGCGGAGAACTTGTGCAACTAGATAGTGCCTATCAGGAGATACTATCCAGCAAAGATTATCCAGCGCCAATTCAAAAGCTTTTAGGTGAGCTACTTGTCGCAACAAGCTTGCTAACCGCTACGCTGAAGTTTGAAGGCTCTATCACCATGCAATTACAAGGTGATGGTCCTGTCTCACTTGCGGTGATTAATGGTGATCACAACCAAAAACTACGCGGAGTCGCTCGCTGGGAAGGTGACCTTGCTGACGATGCATCCATCCATGACATGATGGGTAAAGGATACTTAGTGATCACAATTACTCCAGACCACGGTGAACGTTACCAAGGTGTCGTTGGATTGGAAGGTGACAGTTTATCTGAAGTATTAGAAGGCTACTTCGAGCGTTCTGAACAACTGAAAACACGTCTGTGGATCCGTACTGGTGATGTCGAAGGCAACAAACACGCTGCCGGCATGCTGTTACAGGTAATGCCAGACGGCACAGGTACGCCAGAAGATTTCGAACACCTAGAACAGCTAACCAACACAGTCAAAGATGAGGAGCTGTTTGGTCTAGAGGCCAATGAGCTGCTTTACCGTTTGTATAACCAAGACAAAGTGAAACTTTTTGAGCCTAAAGAAGTTGAATTTTTCTGCGGCTGTTCACGTGAGCGCAGCGGAGCTGCAATTATCACCGTCTCCCAAGAAGAAATTTTCGATATTTTAGCGCAAGATGGTGCCGTAGCTCTTCATTGTGATTATTGCGGAACCACCTACTCTTTTGATGAGCCGGAAATCAAAGCACTTTACGCAGACGCAGAATCGGATAACAAGACTATCCACTAACTTTTAGCGTGCAAAAATGCATAAAAGCCAGATCATATGTGATCTGGCTTTTTTTGTTCGTTTTATTTAACAAAAGCGCAAATTATTAATGCAAATGCACTAACAAAAGACGTAAATCATGTGTTACATTTGATCTAACGCAAAGGTTTGCATTAGGGAGAATTCGCCTAATTTCAATATGTGACAAAACGCTTAAAACCATCAATAACTGATGAATAATTTTTGAACTATATCCCTGTTTTCTCGGGTCGCCGTTGCTAGCATGGAGTTCAAAATAAAAAACAATAATAAATAACGAATTACAAAAAAATTTTTAAAATCCCTACAAAAATCCAATAAGGAGCACCTATGACCGTTATGGACATTAATAAGGCTGCACAAATCGATCTAACCAAGTACGGAATCACTGGCGTAACTGACATCGTACGCAACCCAAGCTACGAACAGTTATTTGAAGAGGAAACTCGCGAAGGTCTAGAAGGCTACGAGAAAGGCGTAGTCACTGAACTTGGCGCCGTTGCTGTAGATACGGGTATCTTTACTGGTCGCTCACCCAAAGACAAATTTATCGTTAAAGATGACACCACCCGAGATACGATGTGGTGGACATCCGATAAAGTAAAAAATGACAACAAACCTATGTCTAAAGAGACATGGGATGATCTAAAACAACTCGTTACGGGTCAACTTTCCAATAAACGCCTTTTTGTCATCGACGGCTATTGCGGTGCGAACCCAGATACTCGACTCTGCATTCGTATTATCACAGAAGTAGCATGGCAAGCTCACTTCGTTAAAAACATGTTTATTCGCCCATCAGAAGAAGAACTTGCTACATTTGAGCCAGACTTCGTCGTAATGAATGGTGCAAAATGCACTAACCAAAAATGGGAAGAACATGGGCTTAACTCTGAAAACTTCACTGTCTTTAACTTAACAGAAAGAATGCAGCTTATCGGTGGTACGTGGTACGGCGGCGAAATGAAGAAAGGCATGTTCGCAATGATGAACTACTTCCTTCCTCTCAAAGATATCGCTTCAATGCACTGCTCTGCAAACATGGGTGAAGACGGTGATGTAGCGGTATTCTTCGGTCTGTCTGGTACAGGTAAAACGACCCTATCAACCGATCCAAAACGTGCACTGATCGGCGACGATGAGCACGGCTGGGATGATGACGGTATTTTCAACTACGAAGGTGGTTGTTACGCGAAAACCATCAACCTTTCAAAAGAAGCTGAGCCAGACATCTACAACGCGATTCGCCGAGATGCACTATTAGAGAACGTCACTGTTCGTAACGATGGCTCAATTGACTTTGATGATGGCTCGAAGACAGAGAACACTCGTGTTTCTTACCCACTTCACCATATCGAAAATATCGTCAAGCCGGTATCGAAAGGTGGTCATGCTAACAAGGTAATTTTCTTGTCAGCAGATGCATTCGGCGTGCTTCCACCAGTGTCGAAGCTAACACCAGAGCAAACTAAGTACCACTTCCTTTCAGGCTTTACAGCGAAGCTAGCTGGTACTGAGCGTGGCATTACAGAGCCAACACCAACATTCTCAGCATGTTTTGGGGCTGCGTTCCTAACGCTACACCCAACGAAATACGCTGAGGTTCTAGTGAAGCGTATGGAAGCGGCAGGCGCAGAAGCTTATCTGGTGAATACAGGTTGGAACGGTAGTGGTAAACGTATCTCTATTCAAGATACTCGCGGCATCATTGATGCGATTCTAGATGGCTCTATTGAGCATGCTGAAACGAAGACCATTCCAGTGTTTAATCTAGAAGTACCAACTTCGCTTCCTGGTGTTGACCCAACCATTCTAGACCCACGAGATACCTATGTGGATCCACTACAATGGGAAAGCAAAGCTGAAGATTTAGCGAAACGTTTCATCACTAACTTTGATAAATACACAGATAACGCAGAAGGTAAATCCTTGGTCGCTGCAGGTCCTCAACTGGACTAATTGTTAGATAAACGTTCAACTTTTTAACTCTAGCCCCTCTTTTTGAGGGGCTTTTTAGTGTTATTCAGGCTAAATTATTGTTTATGTTAGAAGGTAGGAAAATAACTTCGTGATAAGAAAGATAATTGCGCTTTGGGTAGCAGTGCTTGCGCTTGGCTTACTTTCAGTTTTGATCGTTTTTGGTGCTTTGCATACCCAGTATGCCAAACCAATTATCACCTATGCTTTACAAAAAATATTGGATATTAAGGTGGATAGCGAGACCATAAGCTACCACTACCCGAATAGAATTGATTTTTTGAATGCTCGCTTTTCAAAGACTGAGCTCCAACCCATTAGTGTCAACAAACTGTCGGTTTGGTTATCGTTACCAACATCGACGTCACAACTCCTGAATATTAACGAGTTGTTTGTTAGTGGCGCTAATCTATCAGAGCTACCATTAGACTTCGATTCTTTGGCCGGTTACCAGATCAACAATATCGCCCTAGATCATGTGGATTATTCTGGACATAATGTGATCGTCAACGATCTTCAGCTCCAACTTAGAAACCTTAAGATTGGTGCATCCATTGAAAAAACTAAGGCAGATTTTCAAGTTCGGGCCTCTCAGCTCTACTATCAAGGTCAAGCTATCGATGATCTTCTTGTGGATGGCTCTATGGCAGGTAGCGACTCGACAATCTACGGCGCCTCATTCTCCTGGCAAGATGCACAGATCACGACTCAAGCACAAATAGAGAATGGTCGTTGGTCTTTAGTCAATGCCACTATCAATAAGCTAAAAATAGACGTATCCGAACTCAATAAAGGGCCATTAAGCACAGTGACTTCTGTCGTTGGTCATATCAACAGTTTAGATGTTTTGAACGCCGACATTACCTATCAAGGAGCACATGCCGAAAACGTCAGTGCCTCATTAGAAAATATCGATCTTACTCGTTCGATATGGACTCAAAAGCAAGCCTATCTTTCACTTGATGCCGATAAACTGCAATGGCAACAATTTGATTTTATTGAGCCAACTTTAGAACTGAGCTTTTCGCCAAATAGACTCGATATCAAAGATCTCGACACCAACCTAGAACAGGGACGAATTCAAATCGCAGGCACATTGACCCCAAATTCAATTGCCTTGAACAAGGTCGATTTAGACGGAATCAAGTATTACCAAGAGCAGGTAGGTCACTCTTTAACGGATCTGTTTACGCACTTACACCTCAGCGATCTTCGACAATTCTCTATCGATTCGCTGAATATAAATCGCAGTCAATGGATTCAACTTGCTCGCAAGCCTTATTGGCAAGTCACAGGTCTCAATCTACAGGCGGAAGATCTACTTATCAAAAAAGATTATCGTTGGGGATTTTGGCAAGGAAATGCGATTGCTTCGATCAATAGTGCCAGTATCGACAACACTATCGCTACTCAAGTGGCACTAGAAACAAAAAGTACCCATGGAAAATGGCAGCTCAGCCGGTTATTTATCCCCTATGATCAGGGCTATATCAGTGCCTCCGCAGAGCTGAACTTTGCTGCGCCAAGCCAGCCTTTACAAATTAGTGCTGAAGCGTATTCAGCCCCCATCGAGCTACTCAACTACTTGACGGACAACAAGAAAATACAAATCTCTGGTCGCGCCGATATGGCATTATCAATCAATGCTCTTACCGCTGATAAGTTATCGCTACAGCACACTTTATCAGGCTCTCTCGAGGCTAATTTCTACAATACGCAGTTCAGCACTGATGAATCAGATCCTACTGATATATCCATATCACCACTTAAGCTAAACGCAGATAGGGGGCAATTAACCCTTGCTTCGCTAGAAGTATCAAGCCAAGAATGGAATGGACAAGCAGAAAGCGCTATTGACTTGAGAAACGATCCACTGAGCTCCCTGCAATTAATGCTCAATTCCGAGTGTGGTTCGCACTATAAGATTGAATTGCTGACGGGTCATATCGAGTTTAAAGAGGGAGCATGTACCAATCAAGAATCGCAGCAGGTCCAATAATAACCAGCCGCGATTAAGATGGTTATGTAGAGAGCAGCGTATCTTTGTAGTTTGGCAGCAACATATACGTGCCGACAAACTCCACAGCAGGCACATCGCCACTGTAGATAGTCACGTTGATGATAATGCGCGCCTTTCTTCCCGTTGCCAAGCGGTCAAGGTCTCCACTGATACCATCTAGCGAGGTTACGGAAACCGGGCTCGCTTCTACTGGATGACGATAACGAATACGGCTGTCTGCCAACACTATATCTGCATGTAGGCCACGCTCGCGCATCAATAGCCATGTCATCCCCCATCCTGTTAATGTGGCAAGAGTAAAGGCTGAGCCAGCAAACATCGTATTATGAGGATTGAGGTTTGGATTTAGTTGAGCACCACATTCAAAACGATAACCAGTGTATTGGTTAATCTTGATGCCCATTTTGTCACTGATAGGTATTTGTTGTTCCCAACGTTCTTGCAGCTCAGCACACCATTCCGGTCTTCTTAACACCTTAGCTAAAGGGTCAAGCTGTTTTACCATTTGTTGATGGCGTACAGGACCTTTTTGATCATTGAGCTCTCCTTGGCTAGTAAATCCATTTTTTTCGTAAAATGAAATCGCATCTTCACGAGCATTACAAACCAGACGCTTCACCCCTTCTTGACGGGCAAAAGATTCCAATGCCACTAGAACAAGAGAACCCATCCCTTTATCACGGCGATTACTTTTTACTGCCATATAACGAATTTGGCCTTCGTTATCTGGGGTAATGTATAAACGACCGATAGCCATAGGTCTTCCTCGCCCATCCACTATCATGCGATGATGACTCATCTCATCGTATTCGTCACGCTCAGAACCGAAAGGTAATCGCCATGGCTCTCTTAGCATCTGCCATCTAAATTGGTAGTACTTAGCTAACTGGTTGTCAGTTTTTGGAGTAATAAGCTTAAACATAGATATCCTTTCGCATGCAAACTAATGCTCTACTCGATTACACTTGTAGCCAGAAGGTCACAGGGCCATCAATTAATTAATGACACCTTCATATCTGCGGCAAAGCGACCACGCTCAGTCGGTAAAACTTCGGAACAGTGATCTGCAAAGTAATCATAGAGACGTTCAGCATCAGTAGGATGAGCTCCGCGCGAAAAGCCAGCCCTTGTTCCTTTTTTGGTATCCGCAGGCAAGGTAAATTGCGATACGACTAAAACACTCCCGCCAACTTGTTTGACGTTGAGATTCATCTTCCCATTCTCGTCCTCAAACACACGGTAGGTGGTTACTCGCTCGACTAAACGTTTCGCTTTCGCTTCGTCATCGTCTTTTTCAACACCAAGTAGCACTAATAAACCTTTGTCGATCTTCCCGACGATTTCGCCATCTACGGTTACCGACGACTCACTGACTCTTTGAATTAGTGCTATCACTTATGCTTTCCTTGTTATCACGCTTTTCAATCATAGCTTCAGATTGTAACACGCTCGAATCGGGTAGCCAGTGTTCTTTCTCTCCCATCGCCGCGGTGAATTCAGCCCCAATTAATACAATAAACCAACACAAATAAATCCATAAAAACAAAATAGGAATGGCGGCTAATGCACCGTAGATAAGTTGGTAGGAAGGGAATTGCGTAATGTAATAAGCAAAGCCCTTTTTACTAATTTCAAAAAGTACAGTAGCGACAATAGAGCCAACAAGTGCGTGACTAAAACGTACTTTCTTATTTGGGACCAGCATATAAAGGCCGATAAAGGCAAAAAAAGCCATGATTGCTGGTAACCATGCGATAAACAAACTAAAAGCACCACTAACGACATCGTGCTCCAGAGCTTTTAAAGACGTCACATAGGAAGTGCCTACAATACTCGCACCAATTAAAATAGGTCCAAGAGTCAGAATCATCCAATACATCGAGAAGGAGAAAACTCTACGGCGCTTAACTTTCACACGCCAGATATAATTAAGATTACTATCGATATTAGAAATCAGCATGAGCGCAGCAACAAATAAGAACGCACTACCTATTGCCGTCATCTTACCGGTATTCGAGACAAACTCGACTAGCGCAGAGTACACCGCATCTCCAGCGGCAGGGACAAAATGTCGGATAATAAAGTCTTGAAGTACTTCCCCAGTGTTTGAAAACACAGGAAATGAAGACAACACCGAGAGCAGCACCGTTAAAAGAGGGACGATAGATAACAAAGTGATATAGGCAAGGTAGCCTGCATTAACATTAATTCTATCGTGAGACATTCTTTGCGCTAAGTAGCGAGAGAAGTTTAAAGTTTCTTGTCCTATAAATAACAGCTTACTGATAACCACTTCTGAGCCTTTGATTTGCATCTAACTATTCCTTGCTATGCCATTAGGCCTAAATGAGCGTAAGACTCGGTCAAGACAAAATCAACCCTCTGATCTAGGTGCGAAAAAGGCACTGTGATACAACGATATCCTAGGGATTGATATTGCTCTATCAATTGTCGATGAATCTGTAACGCCTCTTCGAACGGATATGGGCGAACTTCATCTTGAACATACGTCTCGATATTAGGTTCACAGGTAAAGACTATACTCTGATATCCGGTTTTAGCTTGCTCTAGTACTTCTGATGGTACTTGCTCATTACCAAAGTTCAGATAAGCACATATATCAGGAATAGCTCGGTCTAAAAAGCTCAGCGATTCACAGCTTGAAGCCTTATGCTTTTGACGCATCATCTCAATAAAGCATAGCTCAGCAAAAGCGGCCAATTGATTCCAAGGAAGTATCCCATCTTCTCGTTTCGATTGCTCTTCAATGAGCATTCTAGGCACTTCTGAAAACGTCACACAATGATGAGCAGCTAAGGCATCAAGCAAGGTCGTCTTACCGGATCCTGGTCCACCCGTGATAATGAAAGGACTATATCGTTCCATCGTAATACTGCTAGTAAACAAAGATAATAACGAGTCTAACACTGTTTTGATTTGAGAAAAGGGTACTGT
>ASHK01000105.1 GCA_000695745.1 Vibrio madracius
TGCCTGAAACACTGCAGCATCAATGGTTGGTCGAAATGATGCGCCGCTTCAATTTGCATTTCTCTATTTTTGATGAAGAGCGCTGTATCGAGGCTTACGCGGAAGCGGATAACCCGTTTGATACGCAACAGCTTGTTTTATGCTCTTTAGACTTTTTACGCAAGAGTCGTAAACGTTTTGAGCAAGCGCTGGAAGGCGAATGGGATCTACTGGTTGTGGATGAAGCGCATCACCTAGAGTGGAGCCAAGATAATCCAAGTCGTCAGTACCAAGTGATTGAAGCGCTAGCAGAAAAGACACCGGGTGTACTTTTGCTAACGGCAACACCGGAGCAGTTGGGACGTGAAAGCCACTTTGCACGTTTGCGTCTTCTCGATTCAGATCGCTTCTTTGATTATGAATCGTTTGTCAAAGAAGAAGAGCAATATGCGCCAGTTGCCGATGCAGTAACGGCACTATTCTCAGGGGAAGCTCTGAGCAATGAGGCGAAAAACCAAATTACTGAGTTATTGTCTGAGCAAGACGTTGAACCATTGTTTAAGGTTCTAGAAAGCAACACCAGTGATGAAGAAAAGGCTACGGCACGCCAAGAGCTTATCGATAACCTAATGGATCGTCACGGCACAGGACGAGTGTTGTTCCGAAATACCCGTGCGGCGATTAAAGGTTTTCCAAAGCGCAACGTCAATCTTGTGCCGATGCCGATCCCACAGCAATACACCACTTCTATGCGTGTATCAGGCATGATAGGTGGCAAAATGTCACCAGAAGCGCGCGCGATGAAAATGCTCTATCCGGAAGAGATTTTCCAAGAATTTGAAGGTGAGGACTCTAGCTGGTGGCAGTTCGACTCTCGTGTTAACTGGTTGATTGAAAAGATTACAGCCAAGCGCAGTGAGAAAGTCCTAGTGATTGCGTCACGTGCAAGCACCGCTCTTCAGCTTGAACAAGCTCTGCGTGAACGTGAAGGTATCCGTGCAACTGTGTTCCACGAAGGGATGTCGATTCTTGAGCGCGATAAAGCAGCCGCTTATTTTGCTCAAGAGGAAGGTGGCGCTCAGGTCTTGATCTGTAGTGAAATCGGTTCTGAAGGTCGTAACTTCCAGTTTGCGAACCAACTGGTGATGTTTGATTTACCGTTCAACCCAGATTTGCTAGAACAGCGTATTGGCCGTTTGGACCGTATTGGTCAGAAGCGTGATATTGACGTACACGTTCCCTATTTAGAGAACACCTCTCAAGCGATACTGGCGCGTTGGTTCAATGAAGGACTCAATGCATTTGCGGAAACGTGTCCAACAGGTCGTATGGTGTACGACCGCTATGAAGAGAGCATTATCAATATGCTTGCGAGTGGCGATACGGCTGAGCTGGATGAGGTGATTGAAGGTTCCAGACACTACAATCAAGAGCTTAAGCATGAACTTGAGCAAGGCCGTGACCGCCTACTTGAGATGCACTCTAACGGTGGTGAAGCGGCGCAACAGATTGTCGAAAAGATTGCAGCGACCGATGGCGATACTAACTTAGTCACATTCGCACTGAGTTTGTTTGACACGATTGGTTTAAACCAAGACGACAAAGGCGAAAACGCCCTAGTGGTAACGCCTTCTGAGCATATGATGGTACCGAGCTACCCTGGCTTACCGTATGAAGGCGCAACCATTACGTTTGACCGTGATACCGCGCTTTCTCGTGAAGATATGAACTTTATTAGTTGGGAACACCCAATGATTCAGGGCGGTATCGATCTCGTCATGAGTGAAGGCGTAGGAACGTGTGCCGTTTCGCTGCTGAAAAATAAAAGCA
>ASHK01000106.1 GCA_000695745.1 Vibrio madracius
GTAAAATTCAAGACATCACCGCGCGTATAGAGGAACAACTTTTTTAAGGAAAAAGTATGTTCAACTCTCAAAACAAATTCAGATTAGGTATTTACGAAAAAGCAATGCCAGCGTCTCTTTCTTGGGAAGAGCGCTTAATTAAAGCCAAACAAGCGGGATTCGACTTTGTCGAAATCTCCGTTGACGAAACAGACGAGCGACGCGCCCGCTTAGATTGGTCAGATGAAGAGATCTATCAACTTCGTCACTTATGCGAAAAGCATGAAATGCCTTTACAATCCATGTGCTTAAGTGCGCATCGCAAATTCCCATTTGGCTCAATGGACGAAAGCATTCGCGCAGAATCCCATGTCATCATGGAAAAAGCGATTGCGCTGGCCTTCAAGCTTGGCATCCGCTGCATTCAGATGGCCGGCTATGATGTTTACTATGAACCTCAATCGGCAGAAACCCATCGCCTTTTTATTGAAGGCATGAAACAAGCAACCAAGCTAGCAGAGAGAGCGGGCATCATGCTCGGTGTGGAAATTATGGATACTCCATACCTAAACTCGCTCAGCAAATTTGAAGTGCTCAAACGTGAGATTCCGTCCCCTTATTTTATGGCCTATCCCGACGTAGGCAATATTTCAGGTTGGAACCACGATGTGTGCACTGAGCTCAGATTAAGCCGCGATCATCTGGTTCAAGTCCACTTGAAAGATACACTACGCGTCTCAGAAACCTGTGATGGTCAGTTCCGTGACTTGGTCATCGGTGAAGGTCAAGTCGACTTCGCTTCGATTTTTAAGACGTTAGCTGATATAGACTATCGCGGACCTCTCGTGATCGAGATGTGGGCTCAAAACGACAACTGGTTCGAAGATATCACTAAAGCCAAAGCGACCCTCAAATCCATCGCTAACCAATCTGGTTTTGAGCTATAAGGGGACAATGTTATGACGATTATTCGCACCGCTTTCTTTGAAGCCGAGTTAACCGAAGAACAGAAACAAGATTTCTATCAGTATATGGAAAATGAAGTGGTGCCTATTATTCGCACCTTTCCAAATAACCTTGGCGTCGTTGTCAACAAACCTGAAGCCATCGAAGCCGATAGTCATAAGAACTTGCTGCTGATGATGCAACACAGTTATCAAGACGAAGCGACGATGCTAAAAGCTTTGGATTCCGATGCACGTGTTAGGAGTATGCTCGCCACCAAAGTCATCATTGAAAAATACAATATCCATGTTCATCACATCAACTTTGTGCGTAGCTAGATTTTCTTAATTGAGGCGAAAAGCAGAAGGGTATCTTCTGCTTTTTTTATAAGTAAAGGAGGCACAATGAGAGCATTTCATCTAAAAGATGCCCCACTTGTCTTATTGTCACTGATATTTTTTATTTGGGGCTTGATTACCGTTTCAAGTAATTCTCTTATTCCCTACTACAAAGATGCGTTTGCTCTGGACTATAAAATGGCCATGTTATTTCCTATGGCCTTTTTTATCACGCGTGTGACTGTCTCGCTTCCAACGTCATTCGTTATGGCGAAGTTTGGTTATCGAACCACCATGCAATACTGCCTTTGTTGGTGTTTAGTGGGCTGCTTAGTCATGGCTTATCTTGTCAGAACAGAGTCACTCTACCCAACCCTGCTCGGCATTCTGCTTATGGCGTCAGGCATCTCTGCCATTCAAGTGGTGAGCTCACCTTATGTATCGCTACTCTCGACACCAGACAAAAGTGTGGTTAGGCAGAGTATCGCTACGGCAGCGAACTCAGTAGGAACAGTGTTAGGGCCCTTAGTTTTGACCGCTATCATCGTTACTGCGACGACGTTGGGGTATACCGATACCTCGCTTCACGTATCGATTCTGTTTCTGCTGATCGCAGGCTTTTTCTTTGGCCTTCTGCTGTTTTTCCGCAAAATAGAGCTGCCTGATATCAAACCAAAACAGATCTCAGGTTTTGGAAAGGTCTGTTCTGTTTGCTAGGCCATAGAGAGTTTATGACGCTTGCTACGGTACTCTTGCTCTATATCGGTGTTGAAGTCAGCTTTGGGACCTTCACCATTACCTATCTTGCAGATGAGTCGTATGGTGGTTTAGGGCTGATTCTGGCGACGCAGTTAATTGCTGCTTATTGGGTTGGTATGTTCCTTGGCCGCTTACTATTCGCGAAATTCGGCCATAGGGTCAATCGGCATGGTTTATTCACACTCGCATGCCTTGTTGCCACAATGATTAGCTTGACCGCACTGTTTGAACAGGCGGCTTGGGTAGGGTTTCTATTACTATTGGTGGGGCTGTGTAATGCAACGCTCTACCCCATCATATATGCGCAAGCATTGCAGGCTTCGGGAAAACATAGCTCACAAGGTGCGGCTATCTTGATCATGTGCTCAATTGGGGGAGTCATCTTGCCCTTCGCCCAAGCCACATTGATTGACGAATTATCGCTAAGCACAAGTTACATCGCGCCCGTTATCGCCTACTTGACCATGACGATTTTGTATTGGTTTAGCTTGAAAAAAAGCGATAAATCTTGAAACACGGCAAGTATCTCTCGGTATTCTATGTATTTTTGCAATGGGAGGACATGCTAGGTGTGGATTAAAAGGGAAATACCCCAACATCATCAAAGATGTTTAGGGTCGGTTACACCCAAGCAGACGCTACAAGAAGGATAATCGCGGCCATCACCACGCTTGTTTTAGCGAAAAACAATACTTCATTGAAAAAAGAAGGTTTAATCGATGCTTGGCTGTTGTCGTTGCTCATTACTGTAGCATTCATACTTTATTCTCATATTGGCGTGATTTGAGGTCAATTTTGCGCCAACATGTGACCAAAGTCAAAGTTATTTGTTGTTTTATTACACCAATATAACCCTTAGCTCTCAGCTGTCTGCACGCTCTCTATTTGCTGGAATAAACGCAATAAGCTCACCAGATTCAACCATATAACAATCCATACCCGCAGCTGTTGCAGCATATTGACCTATCAAGGTATCTTCGAATACAACACAGTCCCTCGGGTCCAGTTCTAGCTGTTCCGCAACCTTTAAGAAGGTGTCTGGATTGGGTTTATGGTTATCCACATCATCAGAAGTAACAATCGTATCGACCAATGATGGGATATCTGTGGTAGCTAGAATACCGTGGGCGTGCTTAG
>ASHK01000107.1 GCA_000695745.1 Vibrio madracius
GGAGCAAGTAAATCTTGGCTCAGAGCTTTCGGTGCGGTGATGGTCAATGTACCAATAGGCTGATTGGCCATGTCTTCTGCATCGCTATATAGTTCGGCGACCGTGTCGGCGATAAGCTGAGCTTTTGGAAGAACTTGAATACCCAATTCGGTCAAAGACAGGGAGCGGGTGGAACGATTCAACAGCTTGCCACCAAGATCATGTTCAAGTTGCTGTATTTTGCGGCTGACTGTTGTAGTGGGCACATTGAGCTGTCGTGCTGCTTCAGCGAAGCTACTGAGTTCTACAACTTTGGCAAACAACGGTAAAGCGAGAGTTCTTTCATTGTATTGATTATCTATTCATCCCATATATGGGATAGTAAAGTTCATTTTAACCTTCTAATCAATGTTTTTGGTATTGGCTATAGTGACGACATACCGACGCGGCACTCTCAAACTATGCTGCACTATAAGGTTCAATAGATAAGACGATTAAGGGGTTCACGATGGAAATTCTAGTACTAGGCGCAACAGGTAACACAGGTTCAGAAGTGGTTCGTCAACTTAAACAGGTTGGTGCAAGCTTTGGTGTTATGGCACGAAATCTCGACGCTGCGACCAAGCTAGATCTCAACCCAGATCAAGTTCGCGTGAGCAACTACGACGATGTCGATACCATGACTGAGGCAATGAAAGGCATCAAAAAGATCTATGTAGCAATGCCAGCCCATCCAAACAATCAGCAGTGGATGAAAAATACGGTTGCAGCAGCCAAGGCAGCAGGTGTTGAGCTTATTGTAAAACTATCTGGTATGGGAGCAAAAGCTGACGCGGGGTCAGAAATTATTCGCACGCATGTTGTAACAGACGATATTGTAAAGGCATCGGGCATTACCTATACCATCGTGCAACCTAACTCCTTTTTCCAAAACCTATATGGCAGTCTTGGGACGATCAACGCAATGGGACAGTTTTTCTTACCGATTGCGCAAGCAAAACAGAGTGTGATTGATATTCGTGATGTGGCGGCTGTTGTGGTTGCGGCATTAACTCAACCTGGACATGAGAATCAGACTTATCTTATTTCCGGTCCTGAGGCCTTAACGTTTGCCGAGCAAGCAGAGATATTAACGCAAGTATCCGGAAAGCAAATTGACTACGTTGCTGTACCACAACAAGCAGCAGAAGCGGCAATGAAAGAGGCGGGGATGGATGACTGGAGTGCTGAAAAACTTGCGGAAATAATGGCGTGGTTTGGTGAGGGTCATTACGCAGAAGTTACCACTACCGTTGAGCAAGTTACCGGCAAAAAGCCAAGAACCTTCCGTGCTTTTGCTGAAGAATTTGCATCGGTTATTGAGAAATAATCTAATTTTGGTCTATCAATAGAGGAGAGCCTTGGCTCTCCTCTACCTGTTGTAATTTAGTAAGGATTTAGGTTATTTCACCAACTTAGAAACATACGGCACATTTCTGAGTTTATCTTGCCACGGTAAGCCATAACCAACGAGCAAGTCGTCGTTTTCCATCTCATAGGCGTAAAACTGTTGGAATGGGATATCCACTCGACCGGGTTTTACAAACAGAGTGGCAATGGAGACCGATTTCGGAGCAAAATTATCAGCAAGGTAATGCACTAATCGCTTCATAGTTCCCCCCGACTCAATGGCATCATCGATAACAATGACGTCTTGGCCTGCAATGTTTATGTTCTGATGATAAACAATGTCTGAAGAGTTGTTGCTTTCGCCAGGAGTATGAGGACAGGAAATATAGTCCATTTTTACGTCAAAGGTGAGGTGACGGACAAGATCGGCAGTAAACAGCATACCTCCCGGAACAACACTGATGATGACCGCAGATTCAAAGTCGTTATTAAGTACGTCTGCAATCGCAATCACACCGTCTTGTATCTGTTCTGTATTGAGAACCAGATCTCCAATATGTTGACTTTTCATTGGCTACGCCTTTTCTATTTCAAGATGTTTAAGGATACCTGTAGCGGTATCTAGGTTTGTTGACTCGGTTGGTAGTAAAGCCCCTGCAGCATTTTCTCTACAGCAATCTTAAGATGACCAAGGGTTTCGTCGCTATTCATCAAAGCGACGATTTTTAAAGAAGTAGGTTTTGTCGTGTTCATTAATCTCTCTAAGTACTCGGCACGGGTTACCTACAGCTACAACATTGGCGGGAATATCTTTTGTCACCACACTGCATGCGCCAATGACACTATTTTCTCCAATGGTCACGCCCGGAAGCACGACAGCGTTGGCACCAATCCAAACGTTGTTGTGAATGTGAACCGGTATATTAAATTGAGCAAGAACCTTGCGCTGCTCTGGGTCAATCGGGTGTCCAGCCGTGGCTATGGTTACGTTAGGCCCAATCATGACATGGTCGCCAATGTAAATGTGCGTATCATCAACCAGTGTAAGATTGAAGTTTGCATAGACGTTGTTGCCAAAGTGGGTATGAATGCCCCAGTTAGCATGTACAGGAGGCTCTAAATAACAATCTTTGCCAACGTCGGCGAACAGTGTTTGCATTATCTGCTCACGTTTTTTGGTTTCACTTGGACGGGTATGATTATAGTCGTATAGCGTTTCTAAACATTCAGTTTGACGTTCGGCAAGTGCTTCATCATACACATAGACAGTTTGGCTGTGCAGTTTTGACATTGGATTCATGTAGGTATTCACTATTAAGCTTGTATTGGATAATGATCGACATCCTAGCACTACGGTTTGTCTATAAGCCACAGACTTTGAAAGGTTTAATTCGAATCTGACAGCGGCTTCTCATTGGCGTTTTCTTCCCACTCATATAAAGCCATTAGTGAACAAGCGTATTCGCTGATGGCCTGCTCAATATAGGCTCTGGCTTCATCGACATCAGTCTGTGAAAGCTTGAACGTGAGTGCACTTTTGATGGTTTTCAACATAGTCTAGTCCTCATTAATCGTGGCAAAGTCAGGTGGTTTGAGTCCGTGACAACTCAAGATTCGAGTTAGATTATGGATAATTAATGGGATAACAAAAACTGAGTAAATAATATTGTTTAGTTCCATATTTAGCGTTAATTTGGCGGAATATGGACGAATTTAGCCGCTGTATGGCTATATGTGGAACTGAGGTGGTGTGACAATGCCGGAAATAAGTAATGATAGAGCCCTACTGTATTATCAGCGCCTAGCGGTATTAGGAACGAACAAAGACATCAGTACAACGATAGATAAGCTTGCGGATCTGATGTTTACCAGCACGCGGCATAGTCGAACCTTACTCAAACAACTTGATGAGAAAGGGTGGATCGATTGGCAGCCCAAAGTAGGGAGGAACCAACGCTCGATACTTCATCTCAACCTTTCGGAGAGGACGCTGGTTGTCAATGTTGCTTCAGAGCATATCTCGCAAGGTCACTATGAAAAGGCACTGCAATTATTAGGCGGTGATAAAGCGTTATTTGGACAAGTGCTACAACAAACATCTGGCCCTCAGGTAAGAGAAGGAGTGGTCCATATTCAGCTTACTTATGACCGTTTATTGTCACCGCTGGATACCACCAAATCACTAAGGAATAGTGAGCGTTTCCTTACCCGACAGGTATTTTCCTGTTTGACTCGTTGTGATGGAGAGGGGAATGTGGAACCTGATCTAGCTCATCATTGGCGCTATGATACGCAGGCGCTAACTTGGCGATTTTACCTAAGGCCTCATCTTAAATTTCATGATGACACGGCGATAGAGGCTGAAACGATCGTTGAGCTCTTCTCAGATTTTAAACAGCACCCCAATTATGGTGTTTTGCTAGACAATGTTAGGGGGATCTCTGCTGTTGGTCGACTGTGTATTGAATTCACTTTGTCTCAGCCCGAGCCAAGCTTTGCTGCATTGCTGGCCGATTACCGGTTCTCTGTCTTACCGAGTCATCAACTAGGACATGACACGGCACGTATTGGCAGTGGCCCTTTTGTACTCACCGAGCATTCTCATGATCAAGTTGCTCTACAGGCATTTGAACACTATCACGCCCTTTGTGCGTTGTCTGACAGCGTAACCATTTGGCAACTACCTAGCTCAGAAACAAGCAGTTGTTCTACCTCACTTAGTGCTAATGATGCCACCACTCCGTATGATGCGGTGTGCAGTCATTTGCTCTCAACTGAAAGCCAAATCGAATCCCCTGTTCAAGCGATACCTCAGAGCCGTATTGAAGACGGATGCCTATTGGCGCTGTTTAACCAAACTGCAGCACTGGATAGCGCGCAGCGTCATTACCTTGCTCAGTTAATAAATTCCACGTTAGTGCTTGAGCAGCTGTCCAATAATGACGCCGCGAGAGTACAGGGGATTTCAGCTTATAACCTTTTGCCAAGCTGGAAGAAAGTATTGATTACTCCGGTAGAAGCGTGCCCTTTGCCGACCCAGTTAACCATCGCTATCTACCGTCATCATGCTGTGCAAGCCAGCGCAAAAGTGGTCGCTGAGTTGTTACAACGAGTCGGTGTGAGTTGTCAGATTAACGAATACAGCCATGCCGACTTTTACGAACTGTGTGAGCGTCATAAGCTTGAGGAAGAGATTATCCTCACTAGCATGAGTTTGGATGACAACCGCCCGTCCTCGGCGTTTATTTGGCTTGCGACGGATAGCGTGTTAAGGCAGTGCCTTACACCGTCCACGGAGCAATGGCTGCAACATGAGCTCGAACAAGTGCGACAA
>ASHK01000108.1 GCA_000695745.1 Vibrio madracius
ATGCCTGCCAAAGCGATGCGGCCGTTTATTGCCAGTTTGAGATGAGTTCTGAAGTGGCAAAGATCTGCATAGGATCTTGGTGATCTTAAGAGCAAGCGATTGATAGAAGATTCACCGTGCAGTTTAAGTTTTCACTTTTGATGTATGCAGTGGCTATCTCCGGCTAGAAATATCCGCCACAATGCAGCCTTGAAAATAGCTTTATATGACAAAACTTCCAAACACATCAAACTAATTACGGTTAGTTTGTATTGAAGCTTGGTTGTTAGGGCAAAAATTCCTTAAACTATGTGCCATTAATTGGTTTATCTGCCTTGAAATTTAACAGCTTGAACTCAATATCAGTTGGTATAGATTTTATCTCAGTTAGGACAATAGACCCTAGTCGAGACGGAAGGCAATTTTAATAGGTCGATATGATCTAATGGTAGAGAGAATAAAAACACAATGATTACTAACCTACTGACAAAGGTCATCGGTAGTCGCAACGACAGAACACTGCGTCGACTAAGAAAAATCGTAAAGCAGATCAATAACTACGAGCCACAATTCGAAGCATTGTCTGACGAAGAATTAAAAGCAAAAACAGTAGAGTTTCGTGAGCGATTGGACAAAGGTGAAAACCTAGACCACCTTCTACCAGAGGCATTTGCTACAGTTCGTGAAGCGTCTAAACGTGTTTTCGGTATGCGCCACTTCGACGTTCAGCTTATCGGTGGTATGGTGTTGAACTCAGGTCAAATCGCAGAGATGCGTACTGGTGAAGGTAAAACACTAACCGCAACCTTGCCAGCTTACTTAAATGCTCTGCCAGGCAAAGGCGTTCATATCGTCACTGTGAATGACTATCTAGCAAAACGTGACGCTGAGACAAACCGCGCTCTGTTTGAATTCCTTGGAATGACTGTCGGCGTCAACGTGCCAAACATGCATCCACAAGAAAAGAAAGAAGCGTACCAAGCTGATATCCTATACGGAACAAACAACGAATCGGTTTTGATTATCTACGTGACAACATGGCGTTCCGTGTTGAAGATCGAGTTCAGCGTGAGCGTTTCTTTGCTGTTGTCGATGAAGTGGACTCAATCTTAATTGATGAAGCTCGTACTCCTCTTATTATCTCAGGTCCAGCAGAAGATAGTTCAGATCTATACACTCGAATCAATACACTGATCCCTCAACTGAAACAACAAGATCAAGAAGATTCCGAAGAATACCGTGGTGATGGTCACTACACGGTTGATGAAAAATCGAAACAAGTTCACTTAACTGAAACGGGTCAAGAGTTTGTTGAAGAACTACTGATCAAAAACGGTTTGATGGAAGAGGGTGACACACTTTACTCACCAACCAATATCAGCCTACTACATCATGTGAACGCAGCTCTTCGTGCTCATGTTCTGTTTGAGAAGAACGTAGATTATATCGTTAACGAACAAGGTGAAGTTGTTATCGTTGACGAACACACTGGCCGTACAATGCCAGGCCGTCGTTGGTCTGAAGGTCTTCACCAAGCTGTTGAA